>NZ_JASZYM010000023.1:0-100152 GCF_030317005.1 Variovorax sp. J22R115
CGCCTTCAACCTGATCTCCAGCCCGGGCGTGGACATCAACGGCGTCACCTTCGGCCAGACCACCTTCTCGCCCAACAAGACCCGCTTCATCCTCACTCTGACCAAGACGCTTTAGTCACAGAAGGCGCGGCCCCGGAGGCTGCGCCGTCCCTTTCATCTGTAGGAGAAACATCATGAAGCTGGTCACAGCCATCATCAAACCCTTCAAGCTCGACGAAGTGCGAGAAGCGCTTTCGGCGATCGGTGTGCAGGGGATCACGGTCACCGAGGTCAAGGGCTTCGGCCGCCAGAAGGGCCACACCGAGCTGTATCGCGGCGCCGAGTATGTCGTCGACTTCCTGCCCAAGGTCAAGATCGAAGCCGCCGTGGCCGACGAACTGGTCGAGCGCGTCATCGAGGCCGTCGAAGCCGCTGCACGCACCGGCAAGATCGGTGACGGGAAGATCTTCGTGTACGACCTGGAGCAAGTCGTGCGCATCCGCACCGGTGAAACGGGCCGCGAAGCCCTCTGATACGCAAGGCACGAAAGACAAATCGAAATGAAAAAATTCCTTGTTTCACTCGCGCTCGGCTTGAGCGTGCTGGCCGCCGGCACGTCCGGCTTTGCGCAGACGGCGGCGGCACCCGCAGCCGAGGCGCCCGCTGCCGCCGCGCCTGCCGCGCCTGCAGCCGCAGCACCCGCCGCCGCTCCTGCGGCCGCGGCACCTGCCGATGCCGCCGCGGCGCCCGCCGCAGCCGCGCCTTCCTTTAATAAAGGCGACACCGCCTGGATGATGGTCTCCACGCTGCTGGTGATCATGATGACGATCCCCGGCCTCGCGCTGTTCTACGGCGGCCTGGTCCGCAGCAAGAACATGCTGTCGGTGCTGATGCAGGTGATGGTCACCTTCTCGATGATCGTCGTGCTGTGGCTCATCTATGGCTACAGCCTGGCGTTCACGGAGGGCAATGCCTTCATCGGCGGCTTCGACCGGCTCTTCATGAAGGGGATCTTCGATCCGGCCACCGGCGTATTCGCACCCGGCGCGACCTTCAGCAAGGGCGTGTACATCCCCGAACTGCTGTTCGCCGCCTTCCAGGCCACCTTCGCCGGCATCACCTGCTGCCTGATCGTCGGTGCCTTCGCCGAGCGCATCAAGTTCTCGGCCGTGCTGCTCTTCATGGCCATCTGGTTCACCTTCAGCTATGCGCCGATCGCGCACATGGTCTGGTTCTGGATGGGCCCGGACGCCTACGCCAGCAAGGAAGTCGTCGATGCGATGAACGACAAGGCCGGCCTGATCTGGCAATGGGGCGCGCTCGACTTCGCAGGCGGCACCGTGGTGCACATCAACGCGGCCGTCGCCGGCCTCGTGGGTGCCTTCCTGATCGGCAAGCGCATCGGCTACGGCAAGGAATCCTTCACGCCGCATTCGCTGACGCTCACGATGGTCGGTGCCTCGCTGCTGTGGGTGGGCTGGTTCGGCTTCAACGCCGGTTCCGCGCTCGAAGCCGGCACCAGCGCCGTGCTGGCCTTCATGAACACCTTCTCGGCCACCGCCGCCGCGGTGCTCGCATGGTGCATCGGTGAAGCGCTGATGCGCGGCAAGGCCTCGATGCTGGGTGCCGCCTCGGGGGCCGTCGCCGGCCTCGTGGCGATCACGCCGGCTGCCGGCAACGTCGGCCTGATGGGCGCGATCGTCATCGGCTTCGTCGCCGGCTTCGCCTGCCTCTGGGGTGTCAACGGCCTCAAGAGGATGCTCGGCGCGGACGACTCGCTCGACGTGTTCGGCGTGCACGGTGTCGGCGGTATCGTCGGTGCGCTGCTGACCGGCGTGTTCAACACCCAATCGCTCGGCGGCCCCGGCCTCGTGGGCGACTGGGTCACGGCCGGCATCGTCTCCAACGGCATCGGCGCACAGGTCTGGATCCAGCTCAAGGCGGTAGTGCTGACCATCGTGTGGTCGGGTGTCGTGTCCTTCATCGCCTACAAGATCGCCGACCTCACCATCGGCCTGCGTGTGAGCGAAGAGGAAGAGCGCGAAGGCCTCGACATCTCGGCGCACGGCGAGACCGCGTACAACCGCTGATCTGAAAAGTTTTTGTTAGCGAGAGTCTCCTTTGGATGTTCGGCCCGCACGCGCTTCGGCGTCTGCGGGCCTTTTTTCGCCTAAGCTGCGGCTGATGTGGACCACGCTGAATGACAGCCTCAGCCAGCTCGGCGAGTCGCCGTTCTGGCACCCGGCCGAGCGGTCGCTCTACTGGCTGGACATTCCGGGCCGCGCAGTGCTGCGCACGCGCGGCGACATCGCCCGGCCCGAGATCGAGCGATGGAATGTGCCGACCGAGCCCGGCTGCATGGCGCCCGCGCGCACGGGGGGCCTGGTGATCGCACTGCGCGACGGTGTCTATCGCACGCGGGAGTGGGGCGGCGAACTCAAGCCCATCGCGCGCGTCGACCACGACGTGCGCACGATGCGCTTCAATGACGGCAAGTGTGATCCGCTCGGCCGCTTCTGGGCCGGCACCCTCAACGAGGCGAAGGACCGTACCAACGCCGCGCTCTACTGCCTCGACGCACGCGGCGGCCGCGCTCCGACGCTCACGCAGATGGCCAACGAGGCGACCACCGCCAACGGCCTCGCCTTTTCGCCCGACGATACGACCGTCTACTGGGCCGACACCGCGGCGCATCGCGTGCGCGCGTGGACGTGGGCGGCGCGGCCCAATCGCCTGTCGAACCCGCGCGTGTTCCGGCAGTTCGGCGACAAGCCTGCGGGCTGGACGGCGGAATCGCTCGTCCGCTACGAAGGCCGGCCCGATGGCGCCACCATTGACGCCGCGGGCCACTACTGGGTCGCGATGTTCGAGGGCGGCCAGTTGCTGCGCTTCGCGCCTTCTGGCGAGCAGGTATCCGCGCTGCCGACGCCCGTGCAGTGCCCGACCATGCCGTGCTTCGGTGGCGACGACCTGCGCACGCTGTTCGTGACCACCGCGCGGCGCGGCCGGCCGGTCGCCGAACTCGAGCAGCGGCCCGCATCGGGCCACGTGCTGTCGATCCGGGTCGCCACGCCCGGATTGCCCGTGCGCTTCTTCGAGGACTGACTGTTGCTCGCCCCCAGGCTTGCCCACTTCGTGTGGCCGCCCACCCCCTACCGGGGGCAACCCCTGCGGGCCGGCAAAGCCGGTTCCGCGGGGTTTCTGTTCTGGATCGGGCTGGGCGAAGCGCGGGAGTGTTAATGGGATGCGCTGGCGGTAGGATCGCTGGCATGGATCCAGCCCTTTGCCAGATCATCGAGCGCATACGCGCCGCCGCCGCCGATGCCACGATGCTGCGCATTCGTGGGGGCGATACCAAGGACTTCTATGGCGAGCCGCCGCAAGGCGCGCCGCTCGCCACCAGCGAACTGACGGGCATCACCAGCTACGAACCAAGCGAACTGGTCGTCACTGCACGCGCCGGCACGCCCTTGGCCGAACTCGAAACCGCGCTGGCCGACAAGGGCCAGTGCCTGGCCTTCGAGCCGCCGCGCTTCGGCGCAGGCGGGACAGTGGGTGGGATGGTTGCCGCTGGGCTCAGCGGGCCTTCGCGGGCCAGCGTAGGTTCGGTGCGCGACTACGTGCTCGGCGCCACGCTGGTCAATGGTCGCGGGGAGGTGCTCACCTTCGGCGGCCAGGTCATGAAGAATGTCGCGGGCTACGACGTGTCGCGCGTGCTCGCGGGTTCTCTGGGCGTGCTCGGGCTCATCGCGGAAGTGAGCCTCAAGGTGCTCCCGGTCGCGCCCGCCGAAGCGACTCTGGAGTTCGCCTGCAGCCAGGCCGATGCGCTGCGCCTGCTCAACGAATGGGGCGGCCGGCCGCTGCCGCTGAACGCAAGCGTCTGGCGCGAGCGGGATGGCGAGGGCGTGTTGTCGCTGCGCTTGCGCGGCGCGGTGGCAGCGGTCGAAGCAGCTTGCACGCACCTGGGCGGCGAGCGTCAAAGCGGTGACCGCACTGCCGCAGGCTGGCAGTCGCTGCGCGACCAGCAGCATCCGTGGTTCGCTGCGCGTGGCGCGCGCGATCTCTGGCGCCTCTCGGTGCCACAGACCTCGCCGGTGCTGGAGGTCGACAGCACGCCGCTGATCGAGTGGCACGGCGCGCAGCGTTGGTACCTCGCGCCGCCCGATCGGCGTCCGCAGTTGCGCGCAGCCGCCCGTGCAGCCGGCGGCCATGCGACGCTGTTCATGCCCTCGGACATCCACGGCCAACGCGTGCTCGGCAGGTTCGACTCGCTGAGCCCCGCCGTAGAGCGCATTCATCGCGCGCTGATGCGCGAGTTCGATCCTCAATCCGTCTTCCATCGTGGACGGCTCTATCCCGCGGACTGACCCCACGCATGCAAACCGAACTCGCTCCCGAATTCCAGGGCACCGCCGATGGCCGCGAAGCCGAGGCGATCCTGCGCAAGTGCGTGCACTGCGGCTTCTGCACCGCCACCTGCCCGACCTACCAACTGCTCGGCGATGAACTCGACGGGCCGCGCGGGCGCATCTACCTGATCAAGCAAGTGCTCGAAGGCAAGGCGCCTACGCGCAGCACGCAACTGCACCTCGATCGCTGCCTGACGTGTCGCAATTGCGAGAGCACCTGCCCGAGCGGCGTCCAGTACGGGCACCTGGTCGACATCGGCCGCAAGATCGTCGACGAGAAGGTGCCACGCCCGCCTCTCGAAAGCGCGCTGCGCTGGACGCTCAAGGAGGCACTGCCTTCATCGCTCTTCGGCCCCGCGATGAAGCTCGGCCAATCGGTGCGCGGCCTGCTGCCCGAGAAGCTCAAGGCCAAGGTGCCTGCGCCGCGGAAGGCCGGGGAATGGCCCACGCGCACCCATGCGCGCAAGGTGCTCATGCTCGCCGGCTGTGTGCAGCCCTCGATGGCGCCCAACATCAACAGCGCGACCGCGCGCGTGCTCGACGCGGCTGGCATCCAGGCAGTGATCGCGCCCACCGCGGGCTGTTGCGGCGCGGTGAAGTTCCATCTCAACGACCACGACGGCGGCAAGGCGCAGATGCGCGCCAACATCGATGCCTGGTGGCCGTTGGTCGAACGCAAGGAGGTCGAGGCGATCGTGATGAACGCCTCCGGCTGCGGCGTGACGGTGCGCGAATACGGCCACATGCTCAAGGACGACCCGGCTTACGCCGCCAAGGCGGAACGCATCAGCGCGCTCACCCGGGACTTGAGCGAGCTGCTGCCCGAGCTGGTGCCGGTGCTGAAGGGCCGCGTCAGCGCGCCGCGCGGCGTGATCGCCTACCACCCGCCCTGCACCCTGCAGCACGGGCAGAAGCTGCGCGGCGGCGTCGAGACGAACCTTCGCGCGCTGGGTTTCGACGTGCAGGTGGCGCTCAACGAATCGCACCTTTGCTGCGGTTCGGCCGGCACCTACTCGGTCCTGCAGCCCGAGCTGGCCTACCCGCTGCGCGATCGCAAGCTGGGCCATCTGAACCAGCTCCGGCCGACGACCATCGTGTCGGCCAACATCGGCTGCATCACCCATCTGCAAAGCGGCAGCGAAACGCCGGTGCGGCATTGGGTCGAGTTGCTCGACGAAGCGTTGCCGACGCCGCCGACGGCCTGATCGCACACGCACTGGGGTTCTGGTCCGACTCGCCGACAGGCGGTGCGAAGGGACCATGCTTGGATGTTCACTACGGGAGCGTTTCCATGCACGCCTCATTTCGATTCATTCTGCGCGGCACAGTGGTTTGCGCCTGCGCGGTCGCACCTTGGGTGGTGCAAGCCCAGTCCGCCGCCGTTCCCGTCGTGGTGCCAGTTGTCTCGCCGACGATGAAGAGCGACGGTTCCGGGCAGTACGTCTGCGGCGGCGTCGGGTCGGACGAATCCGTCGCCATGCGCGCCGCGATGAAGGACCATCCGCTCTCGCTGCTCTTCGCGCGCGCCAGCGGTGCTTACCTGGCGGATGTCGCGGTCACGGTGAAGAACGCGAGCGGCGCCACCGCGCTGTCACTGGTCTCCAACGGACCCATCTGCCACGTCGATCTGCCGCCCGGCCGCTATACCGTCGAGGCAGCGTCAGAAGGCGTCACGAAGAGCCAGGTCGTCACGCTCGGCGGCGGCTCGAAGACCGCCGACTTCCGCTTCTGACGAAGTGGCTCAGGCAGCCAGAGCGGTCTCGATGTCGCGGCTGATGGACTCGGGCTTGTCGAGCGGCGCGTAGCGGCGGATGACCTGTCCGTCCTTGCCGATCAGGAACTTGGTGAAGTTCCACTTGATCGCCGTGCTGCCCAGGAAGCCCGGCGCTTCCTTGACCAGCCACTTGTAGAGCGGCGCGGCACCAGAGCCGTTGACGTCGATCTTCTCCATCATCGGAAAGCTGACGCCGTAGTTCTCAACGCAGAAGGCGCCGATTTCCTCGTTGGTGCCCGGGTCCTGGTTGCCGAACTGGTTGGACGGGAAACCCAGCACCGCGAGGCCCTTGCCCGAGTACTTCTCGTACAGGGCCTCCAGCCCCTCGAACTGCGGTGTGAATCCACACTTGCTGGCTGTGTTCACGATCAGCAGCACCTTGCCCTTGAACGAGGAAAGCGGCACCGGCTTGCCATCGATCTGGCGGGCTTCGAAGTCGTAGACGGTGGTCATGGCGATTCTTTCTGGAGGGAGGATGGTCGATCATCCTCGCCGGCCGGCGATCGCGCAAACGCCGACCACACCGCGGCCAGCACGATCAGCGCGCCGCCGATCCAGATCCGAGCATCCATCGTGGCCGCGCCCAGCGCCACCGACGAGCTGCTGGCAAACAGCACTTCCGACAGCATGATCACCGAGGTCGCGCTCGCTGCAAGCCGCGCTGCGCCGTACTGCAGGCAGATGTTGGCGAAGACGAATGCGACACCTAGCAGCAGGGCCCAGCCCAACCATGCGGTTGAGGCCATCGGCGGCGGGGCGATCGCGCCGAGCGCGGTCCCGGCCAGTGCCGTCGCACCGGCCACCAGAGCGCAGCCGCCGAACATCGCCAGCGCACGCGATTCGCCGGGCGCGGCGCGCAGCCGGCGCAGCAGGATGTTGGTCACTGCAAAGCTGAAACCCGCGGCGACGCCGAGCCAGTCCGGCAGGCTCGACGGTATCGGCCAGTCGGTCTCCGGCGTCTTGAGCACGACCGCCACGCCGACGAGCGCGAGCGCGACCCGTGCGAGCGCCGCCGGCGTCGGCCGCTCGCCCAGGAAGGCCCAGGCCAGCAGCACGCTCCACAGCGGCATCAGGTAGAACAGCAGCACCACGCGCACCACATCGCCCTGCGTCACCGCCCAGTTGAAGCCGACGTTGGTGAAGCCGGCCGCCAGCCCGAGCAACACGAGCCCGGGTTGCCGTACGAACACATGCCACATGCTGCGGCGCAGCAGCGCCATCACCGCGGCGATCGCGGCATAGATCAGGCACGTCGCCCACACCGGATGAAGACCGTGGCTCTCGATCTGACGGAAGGGAAACCAGGAGACGCCCCAGACGAAGGCGTTGAAGATCAGCGCAATGGCAGGCAAGACAGGATCAGTGGTGCTTGTCGCTGCGCGCGATCGCGAGCAAGTGCTCGACCTCTTCGGGGTACTTGCGCAGGTTGCTCTCGTGCCAGCGTTTGATGAGCCACATGAAGCCGGCCACCACGACGCCGAAGGCGGTAATGGCCGCATAGGCCGACAAGCCGAGGCCGGTGCACGCGCTGTAGAACGCGCCGAGGATCAGGATGCAGGATTGCTCGTTGAAGTTCTGCACCGCGATGGAGCGGCCCGCGCCCATCAGGTTGTGGCCGCGGTGTTGGAGCAGCGCGTTCATCGGCACCACGAGGAAGCCGCCCAGCCCGCCCAGCAGGATCAGGAAGGGCACGGCCAGCCAGATGTTGCCGATGAAGTTCATCCCGATCACCAGCACGCCCATGCCGATGCCCAGCGGGATCACGCGCGTCGCCATGTCGAGCCGCATGCGAACCGAAGCGACGATCGCGCCGACGGCGGTGCCGATCGCGACCACGCCCGTCAGCGACGAGGCCTGCGCGGTGTTGTAGCCCAGCGCCAGCGACGCCCACGCGAGCACGATGTACTTGAGGTTGCCGCCCGCGCCCCAGAACAGGGTCGTCGTCGCCAGGGAAATCTGGCCGAGCTTGTCGCGCCAGAGGCGTGAGTTGCAGTGCCAGAAATCAGGCAGCAGCGCGGCCACGTTGCGGACGAAGCCGTGCTGCGGGTTGGAGCGCAGTGGCCGCATCTCCACGCCGGTGTCGGGGATGCGCGTGTTGAACCACGCGGCCACGATGTAGACCAGGATCAGCGCGGAGATCGCCGCTTCGGGCGGTGTGTCGACGCCCGTATTGATGACGGGGAAATCCAGCGAGAGCAATTGGGTCGACAGCGCATGGCCCACGAGCTGGCCGCCGAGCACGATGCCGAGAATGATCGAGGCGATGGTCAGGCCCTCGATCCAGCCATTGGCCTTGACCAGTTGCGAGGCCGGCAGCAGTTCGGTCAGGATGCCGTACTTGGCCGGCGAGTACGCCGCGGCGCCCAGCCCGACGATGGCGTAGGCCAGCAGTGGATGCGAGCCGAACAGCATCATCACGCAGCCCACCACCTTGATCGCATTGCTGATGAACATGACCTTGCCTTTGGGTAAGGCGTCGGCGAAGGCTCCGACCAGCGGCGCCAGCGCCACATAGAAGATGGTGAAGATCGGCACCAGCGCCGCGCGTTGCCACTCGGGTGCGCCGTTGGTTCGCATCAGTTCCACGGCAGCAACGAAAAGCGCGTTGTCGGCCAGTGACGAAAAGAACTGGGCCGACATGATCGTGTAGAAACCGCGCTTCATCGATTGGCTGCTGGCCAGAAATTGAGACTGCTGGCGATAGTGGAAGAGGGGCCGCTTCCGTGGCGGCTGCGCGGTTATAGCATGGGGGTGCGGTGTCAAAATGGCATGACGCGCCTGTCACTCTGGGCGCGTTTGCGTGAGTGTTTCCTGCTTTTCACAGGGTTTTTGCCGTGCCGCGTCCGATCCTCGCCACTGTCCATGTTGCTGCACTGCGGCACAACCTCGATCGCGCTCGCCGCGCGGCGCTCGACTCCCGTGTGTGGGCTGTCGTCAAGGCCAACGCCTACGGGCACGGCATCGAGCGCGTCTTCGACGCCTTTCGCGCCGCCGACGGCTTTGCCCTGCTGGATCTCAAGGAGGCCGAACGTGTGCGCACGCTTGGCTGGCGCGGACCGATCCTGTTGCTCGAAGGCGTGTTCGATGCGCGCGACCTGGAGCTGTGCTCGCGCCTCGATCTCTGGCATGCGGTGCACTGCGACGAGCAGATCGACATGCTTGCCGCCCACAAAACGCAGGCGCCGCAGCGCGTCTTCCTCAAGATGAACTCGGGCATGAACCGGCTCGGCTTCACGCCCGAGCGCTTCCGCTCGGCGTGGACGCGGCTGAACGCGCTGCCGCAGGTCGATGAGATCACGCTGATGACGCACTTCAGCGATGCCGACGGCGCGCGCGGCATCGACCATCAGATCGAAGTTTTCGAGCGCACCACGCAGGACCTGCCGGGCGAGCGCTCGATCGCCAACAGCGCCGCCACCTTGCGCCACGCTCCGAGCACGCGCGCCGACTGGGTGCGCCCCGGCATCCTGCTGTACGGCAGTGCGCCGGACTTTCCGGAACACGACGCCGCGCACTGGCAGCTGCAACCCGGCATGACGCTGTCGACGCAACTGATCGGCGTGCAGAACCTGAAGGCGGGCGACACCATCGGCTACGGATCGAGCTTCACCGCCGAAGGCCCGATGCGCATCGGCGTCGCGGCGGTCGGCTATGCCGACGGCTACCCGCGCCACTGCACCACCGGCACGCCCGTGCTGGTGAACGGCGTGCGCACGCGCATGGTCGGCCGCGTGAGCATGGACATGATCACGGTCGATCTGACGCCGGTGCCCGATGCCGGCTTCGGCAGCGAGGTGACGCTGTGGGGCCGCGCGTCCGACGGCACGCTGCTGTCCATCGACGACGTGGCGCAGGCTGCCGGTACCGTGGGCTACGAGCTCATGTGCGCCGTGGCGATGCGGGTGCCCGCCACGGTCGATTGAAGGCGTGGGTCAGTAAAGGCCCAGCTGTCTCGCCCGCAACCGTGCAAGCCCCAGCAACGCATCGGTGAACGGCGTCTGCACGCCGGCCCGTTGCCCCAGCTCCCGCACCGCCGAAACCAGCGCATCGAGTTCGACCGCGCGTCCCGCTTCGACGTCCTGCAGCATCGAGGTCTTGAAGGCGCCCAGCTTGCGCGTGACGGCATGCCGATCCTCGGGGCTCTCGGCGATCGGCACGCCGATGCGCGCACCGATCTCCTTGGCCTCCAGCATGATCGTGGAGATGAAGCCGCGCACCAGATCGTCGTTGAGGATGAGGTCGGTCGTGGCGCCGGTCAACGCGCTGATGGGGTTGACCGTCATGTTGCCCCAGAGCTTGTACCAGACGTCTTTCTGAATCTGCGGCGAGAGCTTGGTGTCGATGCCCGTGCGCGCCAGCAGGTTGCGCAGGGCTCCCGCACGCGGCGTCGCTTCGCCCGAGGGCTCTCCGATGATGAGTCCGTTTCCGAAGTGATGCCGCACCACGCCGGGCGCATCCAGCGAGCAGCTCGCATGCACCACGCAGCCGATCACGTGCTTCGCCGGGATGGCTGCGTCGATCTTGCCGCCCGGATCAATGGCCTCCAATTGCGCGCCGGCCAGGCTGCCGCCGAAGCCGCCTTGCAGGAACCACCACGGTACGCCGTTCATGGCCGTCAGCACGATCGTGTCGGGGCCGAGCAGTGGCGCGATCTGCTGCGCGACGGCGGGCAACGCCGGCGCCTTCACCGCCACCACCACGAGCTGCTGCACGCCCAGTGCCTTCGGATCGCTGCTCGCGTTGACCGGCACCGACACGCGCGATTCGCCGCTCACCAGCGCGAGGCCGTCGCGCTCCAATGCTTCGAGCGTCCCGCCACGCGCCACCACGTCGATCTCGCAACCCGCCTGCGCGAGCTTCGCCCCGATCCAGCCGCCGATGGCGCCGGCGCCGTAGATGCAAACCTTCATGATTCAGTCAGTTCTTGTAGGAGGAATCGATGCGGTCGACTTGGCGCACAAGGGCGTCGAACACGTCCTGCCCGGCACCGTGGTTCGGATTGAATTGCAGCGCATCGCGCGTGCAGTTGCGGGCGATGTCTTCCGACACCGGAATCGCCGCGCCCATCGAGAAGGTCGCCATCTGGATCTCGCAGGCACGCTGCAGGGTCCAGAGAATCGCGAATGTCTGCGGCAGTGTCTCGCCCCACGCCAGCAGGCCGTGGTTGCGCAGGATCACCGCCTTGCGGTCGCCGATGCTCTTCAGCAGGCGAGGACCTTCGTCGGCATGGATCGTGATGCCCTCGAAGTCGTGGTACGCCACCATGTCGTGCAGCTGCGCGGTATAGAAATTGGTCTGCTGCAGTCCGCCCTGCAGGCAGGCCACCGCCACGCCCGCCGTGGTGTGCGTGTGCATGACGCAATGCGCATCAGGCAGGCCGTCGTGGATCGCGGCATGGACCGTGAAGCCGGCCGGGTTCACCGGCCAGCTCGAACCGTCGAGCACCTTGCCCTGCAGGTCGATCTTGACCAGGTTGCTGGCCGTGACCTCGCTGTAGTGCAGGCCGAAGGGGTTGATGAGGAACTGCTTCTCGCCACCCGTCACGCTGTCGGGCAGCCGCACCGTGATGTGGTTGTAGATCATCTCGGTCCAGCCCAGCATCGCGAACACGCGGTAGCAGGCGGCGAGCTGCAGGCGCGCCGCGCGCTCGTCCGGGTGGATGTCGGGATGGCCCAGCGTCGAGATCGGCGCGGCGAGTCGGGTGTTCATAAGCAGTTCCTTGTCATGGTCAGGCCTCCGCCGTGAATCCGATCTTTTTCACGATCGGCGCCCACATGGCGGTGTCTTTCTTGAGCAGTTCGGCCAGCTCGGTCGGCGACGACCACATCGGCTCCAGCCCGAAGCCATGCAGTCCGTCGATCACTTCCTTGGTGGCCAGCGCGCTCTTCATTGCAGCGTTCAGGCGGTTCACGGTCTCCGGCGCGGCCTTGGCCGGCAGGAAGAAGGCGAACCATTCGCTGAACGCCATGTCCTTGAGCCCCTGTTCGCCGAAGGTCGGCACGTCGGGTGCGAAGCTGCTGCGCTTGGTGCCCGATACGCCCAGGATGCGAATCTTGCCGGTCGGCAGGTGCTGCGTGATGTCGCCGATCGGGCCCGAGACGGCCGAGATGTTGCCGCCGAGCAGGTCGAGCATCGCGGGCTGGGTGCCGCGGTAGGCCGCATGCTTGAGGTCCACGCCGGCGTTCTTGCCGAGCAGCGCGCCGATGAAGTGCGGCGTGGAGCCCGCGGCGGGCGAACCGAAGTTGCCGCCGGCGGGATTGGCCTTCACCCATTCCAGGAATTCCGGCACCGTCTTGACGCTCGTGGGCACGGCCGGGCCGACCGCAAAGCCGAAGTCGAAGATGCAGGCCAGCGACACCGGCGACAGATCAGTCACCGGGTCGTAGGGCAGCTTCTTGTAGATGTGCGGATAGATCGTGAGGATCGAGGTCGGCGTCTGCAGGATGGTCGCGCCGTCGGCAGGCTGGCTCTTGACGTAGGTGACGGCGATCTGGCCGCCCGCACCCGTGCGGTTCTCCACCACCACGGTCTTGGCGTAGTCCGGCGCCAGCTTGGTTGCGAGACGCCGGCAGGTCGTGTCGGAGGTGCCGCCGGCCGCGAAGCCGGTGATGATCCGGGCGGTCTCGATCGTCGTTTGCGCAAAGGCCTGCTGGCCGATGCTGGCGAGCAGCGCGGAGGCGCCGGTGGTTTGCAGCAGGCTGCGGCGGGTGAAGTTCATGCGGATGTCTCCAAGGGTGGTGCTTCAGGACTCGTCGCGCAGCCAGGTGACTGCGCCGGAGTGGGTCACGGCGCCCTGGTGGCCAGGCCGCACGGTGAGGGCATATTTTTCCAGCAAGCCGCCATGCCGCACCCCCGCGTTTACCTCACGTTTCGCGAGCCGCGCGGCGATTTCCGCGTCCGTCAGTTCCACCGCGATGCTGCGCGATTCCGCCCGCGCGTCGATCGCGATCAAGTCACCATCCACCAGCGCCGCGATCGGGCCGCCATCGGCCGCCTCCGGCCCCGCGTAGCCGATGCACAACCCGCGCGTCGCGCCGGAAAAGCGTCCGTCGGTCAGCAGCGCCACCTTGTCGCCCATGCCCTGTCCGTAGAGCAGCGCGGTGATGCCGAGCATCTCGCGCATGCCCGGGCTGCCCTTGGGGCCTTCGTTGCGAATCACGATCACGTCGCCGGGTTCGTAGCGTCGGGTCTGCACCGCCGTCTGCGCCTCTTCCTCCGAATCGAAGACGCGCGCCGGGCCACGGTGCACCAGCGTCTTCAGCCCCGCGGTCTTGAGCAGCGCGCCGTCGGGGCACAGATTGCCCTTGAGCACGGCCAGACCACCATCGCGCGAGATCGGGTCGCCCGCCTTGCGCACCACGCGGCCATCGGGTTCGGCGGCGTCGGCCACTTCCTCGGCCAGCGTGCGCCCGGTGAAAGTCATGGCGTCGCCATGCAGATAGCCCTGCGCCAGCAGCGTGCGCAGGATCACGCCGGCGCCGCCGATGTAGAACACGTCGCGCGCCAGGTACTGGCCGCCCGGTCGCAGGTCGGCGATGAGCGGCGTGCGCGCGAACACCTCGGCCACGTCGTCCAGGTGGAACTTGATGCCCGCCTCGTGCGCGATCGCCGGCAGATGCAGCGCGGCGTTGGTCGAGCCGCCGGTGGCCGACACGACGGCGCAAGCATTCTCGAGGGCCTTGCGCGTCACGATGTCGCGCGGCAGGGGGCTTTCGCCCATTACCGCCCGCATCAGCGACTTCGCGGCGCGGCGCATGAGAGGTGCTCGCTCGCTGAAGACGGCCGGCACCATGCTGGAGCCGATCGGCGCCAGGCCGAGCGCTTCGGAAACCATGCCCATGGTGTTGGCGGTGAACTGCCCCGCGCAGGCGCCCGCGGTGGGCAGGCAGGCACGGCTCATGGCTTCGAGCTCGTCGGGGGTGGCGTCGCCGGCCAGCACCTTGCCGATGGTCTCGTAGGTGTCGACGACGTTCAGGTCGCGGCCGTCCGGGCCAGGCATCTGGCCGGGCAGGGCGGACCCGCCATGCACGAACACGCTCGGCACGTTGCAGCGCACCATGCCCATCATCAGGCCCGGCAGGTTCTTGTCGCAGGCGCCGATGGCGAAGATGCCGTCCCACTGGTGGCCGCGCGTCGAGGCCTCGACGCTGTCGGCGATCAACTCGCGCGAGATCAGCGAGAAGCGCATGCCCGAATGAGCCATCGTCAGACCGTCGCTGACCGACACCACCGGGCACTCGTGCGGCGTGCCGCCGCCCGCATAGATGCCCGTCTTGGCATGCTGCGCCTGCTCGCGCAGGTTCAGGTTGCAGGGGCTCATCTCGCCGCCGGTGTGGAACACGCCGATGTGCGGGCGCGCGATGTCCTCGTCGTCCTGCCCCAGTGCGTGCAGGAAGCTGCGCGTGGTCGCGCGAATCACGCCGTCGCGGATGGTCGCCGAGCGGAAGGGCTTGCGCCCGTTTGGCGAATCGGTCATCGCACTCAGTAAGTGCTGCTCGCGGGCGATGCCTTCGCGCCGTCCTTGAAGCGGGCGGCCAGCGAGGAGGTAGTCCGCACCAGCAGGTTGGTGTCGAGGCCGACGGCGACGAAGAGCGCGCCCAAGTCCAGGTACTTGCGGGCCAGCGCCTCGTCCGGCGTCAGAATGCCTGCTGCCTTGCCGGCGCGGTTGATGCGCGCGATGGCGTCTTCGATCGCCGCCTGCACCTCGGCATGGCCGGGGTTGCCCATGTGCCCCATCGATGCCGACAGGTCTGCGGGGCCGATGAACACCCCGTCGACACCGTCGACTGCCGCGATGGCGTCCAGGTTGGCGAGCGCCTCGCGCGTCTCGGCCTGCACCAGCAGGCAGACCCGGTCGTTCGCTTCCTTTGCATAGGCGGGGTAACGGCCCCAGCCCGACGCCCGCGCGCCGCCCATGCCGCGGATGCCGTCGGGCGGATAGCGCATCGCGCGCACGATGGCTTTCGCCTGCTCGGGCGTATCGACCATGGGCACCAGCAGCGTCTGCACGCCGAGGTCGAGGTACTGCTTGATCAGGGCCGTGCCGGCGTCGCCGTGGCCGAGCGGCACGCGCGCGATCGCGTTCGCGCCGGGGTACGCGGCGATCGCCTGCGCCTGCTGCAGGATGCTCTGCAGGCCGTTCGGCGAATGTTCGCCGTCGATCAGAAGCCAGTCGAAGCCGGCGCCGGCGCAGATCTCCGCGCTGTACGAATCGGCGAGGCCGAGCCAGAGGCCGATCTGGGCGCGCTTGGCGGCGAGGGCTTGCTTGAAGGGGTTCGCGGGTGTTTGCATTGGCGTCTTTCAGGTGAAGCGGAAGGCGATGGAGCCCAAGGGGCCGTAGTCGGCATGGAAGGTGTCGCCGGGCACGGCGGTCGTCGGCCGCGTGAACGAGCCGCCGAGCACCACCTCGCCGGCTTCCAGGCATTCGTCCCACGGCGCGAGCTTGTTGGCAAGCCAGGCCACTCCGGTGGCGGGGTGGTTGAGCACGGCGGCGGCCACGCCGGATTCCTCGATCACGCCGTTCTTGTAGAGCAGGGCGCTGACCCAGCGCAGGTCCACCGCGTCAGGCTTCACGGGGCGGCCGCCGGTCACGATGCCGGCGTTGGCCGCGTTGTCGGCGATGGTGTCGAAGACCTTGCGCATCGCCTTCGTGTGGCGATCGAACTGCTCGATGCGCGCGTCGATGATCTCGATGGCCGGCACCACGTAATCAGTGGCTGCCAGCACGTCGCAGATCGTCACGTTCGGCCCTTGCAGCCGCTTGCCGAGCACGAAAGCCAGCTCGACCTCGATGCGCGGCGCGATGAAACGCGTGAACGGGATGTCGGCGCCCTGCTCGAAGAACATGTCGTCCAGCAGCGTTCCGTAGTCCGGCTCGGTGATCTGGCTGGCCTGCTGCATTGCGCGCGAGGTGAGGCCGATCTTGTGACCCTTGACGACGCGGCCCTCGGCGATCTTGGTCTTGACCCATTCGCGCGAGATGGCGTAGCCGTCCTCGATGGTCATCTCGGGAAAGCGCTTGGAGAAATGCTCGACCTGAACGCGCGACTTCTCGCTCTCGTGAAGTTCGGCGGCGAGTTGCTGGATGACGTTCAGGGCGAGCATGGCGGGTTCTGCTGATTATTTGGTGAAGAGCGGATGCAGGTTGCTGTGCTTGCCGTCGTAGACCTGGCCGGGGCTTTCGTCGATCTGCAGTGTGATGCCGATGTATCGCCGCGCGAAGACCGGCTCGAAATGGCGCTTCGACTGGTCGAGCAGTGCATCGCCGATGCGCTTCTTCACCGCATCGGAGCGACCGGCGGCCATCCTCACATTGAGATAGACAAAGGCGTAGTCCGCCTTGCCGTCCGCCACCGCATAGTGCGCGGCAGGGTAGGCGAGGACGCGCGTGCCCCCGGTCGGATAGACCTGCTTGCCTTCCTCGTCGCGCTGTTCGAGCATCGTGTCGGCAAGCGTGCGGCACAGCGCCGACATGTCGGTCTCGGGCTCGATGTTGGGGGTGTAGAGGATCACCAGATGAGGCATGGTTCGCGCTCCTCAGGACGTGGTGGCTGTCGCTGACAGCGGCGTGACCGGGAAGATCGCATTGATCTGCCCCGTGCCCGAGCTGCCGAAGTAGGGCGTGACGATCTCTGCCGGCGCCTCGTAACTGTCCCAGCCCAGCAGGCCGAGCAGCATCGCGGTGTCGTGCATGTCGCCTTCGCCCCAGCACTTGTCGGCATACATCGGCAGCATCCCGATGAAGGTCTTCCAGTCGCCGGCCTTCCAGAGTTCGACCACGCGATGGTCGACCTGCTCCAGGAACGGGTCGTACACCTTGTGCATGAACTCCGGCGCACGGCCGTTGTCCGCGAAGTGATGGGACAGCGATCCGCTCGCGAACACCGCCACCGTGCCGTCGTAGCGCTCCTCGATGGCGCGGCGCACCGCGAGGCCGAAGCGGCCCGACTCCTGCAGGTCGTGCCAGTCGCACCAGCCGCTGATGCTGATCACCTTGTAGTGCTGGTCAGCGTTCATGTAGCGCATGGGCACCAGCGTGCCGTACTCCAGGTCGAGCGTGGTGTCGCTGTGGGCGCGGCTCTTCACGCCCATCTCGTTCGCCATGTCGCCGATCAGGTGCCCGAGTGCCGGATTGCCCGGGTACGCATAGGGCATGTTCTTGATGAAGTGCGGTAACTCGTTGCTCGTGTAGATGCCTTCGAACTTCGGGCCGCAGTTGATGTGGTATTCGCTGTTCACCTGCCAGTGGACGTCGAAGACCACGATGGTGTCGACGCCGAGCGCGCGGCAGCGGCGGTCGATTTCCTTGTGCCCGTTGATCGCCGCATCGCGGCAGCCGAAGTTCGGGCCGGGGAACTCAGACAGGTACATCGACGGCACATGTGTGATCTTGGCTGCGAGTGCGAGCTTGCCCATGGTCAGACTCCCCAGTGCGGAATGTGATGGCTGCCCATCGAGACAGCAATGTTCTTCGGCTCGCAGAAAACTTCGTAGCTCCATGTGCCGCCTTCGCGCCCCGTGCCCGAGGCCTTGGTGCCGCCGAAGGGCTGGCGCAGGTCGCGCACGTTCTGGCTGTTGACGAAGCACATACCGGCCTCGACCGCAGCGGCCACGCGATGGGCCTTGCCGATGTTCTCGGTCCACACGTAGCTCGACAGGCCATATTGAATGTCGTTCGCGAGCCGGATCGCATCCGCCTCGTCCTGGAACGGGATCAGGCAGGCGACCGGGCCGAAGATCTCGTCCTGAGCGATCTTCATGCGGTTATCGACGTCGGCGAAGACGGTCGGCAGTACGTAGTTGCCCTTCTTCACGCGGTCGGTCAGATCGGGCGCACCGAGGCCGCCACACAGCAGCGTCGCGCCTTCCTTCGGGCCGAGTTCGATGTAGCTGCGCACCTTGGCGAGATGCGCCTGCGAAATCATCGGGCCGACGATGGTCTTCTCGTCGAGCGGGTCGCCCACCACGATGCGCTTCGCGCGCTCGGCGAACTTCGCCGCGAAGTCAGCGTAGATCGACTGCTGCACCAGGATGCGCGAGCCTGCGGTGCAGCGCTCGCCGTTGTTGCTGAAGATCATGAACACGGCCGCGTCGAGCGCGCGGTCGAGGTCGGCGTCGTCGAAGATCACGAAGGGGCTCTTGCCGCCGAGCTCCATGCTGAACTTCTTGAGGCCCGCGCTCTTGACGATGCGGTTGCCGGTCGCCGTCGATCCGGTGAAGGAAATCGCCCGCACGTCGGGGTGCGCCACCAGCGGCTCGCCGGCCTCCTTGCCGTAGCCGTGCACGAGGTTCAGCACGCCGGGCGGAATGCCCGCTTCGAGCGCCAGCTCGCCCAGGCGCGCGGCCGTGAGCGGCGAGAGTTCGCTCATCTTGAGTACCGCCGTGTTGCCGAAGGCGAGGCAGGGCGCGACCTTCCACGTCGCCGTCATGAAAGGCACGTTCCAGGGCGAGATCAGCGCGCACACGCTGACCGGGTGGAACAGCGTGTAGTTGAGATGCGTGGGCGTCGGGTAGGTGTGGCCGTCCACACGGGTGCACATCTCCGCGAAATAGTAGAAGTTGTCGGCCGCGCGCGGCACCAGCTGCTTGCCGGTCTGCGCGATGACCTGGCCGCAGTCGTTGGTCTCGGTCTGCGCGATCTCCGGCACGTTCTTCGCGATCAGGTCGCCGAGCTTGCGGATCAGCTTCGCGCGTTCGGGCGCGGGCATGCCGGCCCATTTCGGGAAGGCTTCCTTGGCAGCGGCCACGGCCGCATTCACTTCGGCCTCGCCGCCCGAGGCGACTTCGGCCAGCACTTCCTGCGTGGCGGGGTTGACGGTCTGGAAGTAGTCGCGGCCGGCGACCCGCTTGCCATTGATGAGGTGATCGATCTGCATGGGGTTCGTCTCTGGTGGTGAATGCGCCGCTCAGCCCGCAGCGATGGTGTTGACCAGCGCGCCGATCTGCGCGATCTCGGTCACGATGACGTCGCCCGGGCGGCAGTCGACCACGCCGTCAGGCGTGCCCGTCAGGATGATGTCGCCTGGCGACAGCGTCATGAAACTGCTGAAGTACTCGATCAGGAAGGGCGCGTCGAAGATCATGTCCTTCGTGTTGCCCGCCTGCGTGAGCTTGCCGTTGACGGTGGTGCTGAGCGCCAGCGCCATCGGATCTGCCACGTCCTTGGCGTCGACCAGCCAGGGGCCGATCGGCGTGCAGGTGTCGCGGTTCTTCACGCGCAGGTTGGGGCGGTACCAGTTCTCCAGGTAGTCGCGGATCGCGTAGTCGTTGGCGACCGTGTAGCCGCCGATGAAGTCGTAGGCGTCGTCGCGCTTCACCTTGCGTGCGGTCTTGCCGACCACGATCACCAGTTCGCATTCGTAGTGCATGAACTGCACGTCCGCCGGCCTGCGAGTGAGTTGGCGATGGCCCGTCAGCGTGCTCTCACCCTTGACGAACACCAGGGGTTCCTCGGGCGCCTTGAACTCCAGCTCCTTGGCATGGTCGGCGTAGTTGAGCCCCAGCGCGAGGATGGTGCGCGGACGCGGCACCGGTGCCAGCGGCGGCAGCCACGTCACGACATCGGCTGCCAGCAGCCGGCCATCGGCCAGCCTCAGTCGGCCGTCGTCCTCCACGGCGTCGTGCACCGCGCCTTCGAACAGGATGCGCGCGTGCTTCATGCCTGCTCCTTTACCAGTGTGTTGACCAGTGTCTCGAAGCCTGGCGCGCTGATCTCGATGCGGTCGCCTGGGCGCGCCAGCGGGCGGCCGGCGTCGCAGCCGAGCATCAGCACTTCGCCGTGCGCAAGCGTCATGAAGTCGCCGACATCGGCCAGCAGTTGCGAGGCGCTGCGCACCGTCCGCGAAAAATCGACCGACTGCTTCAACTCGCCGTTGATGCGCACTTCGAGCCTGAACTGCGCCGGGTCGGCCACCTCCTGCGCATCGCGCATCGCCGGGCCGATGCCCAGGAAGCCGTCGACGCACTTGAACTTGACCGGCGGGCGGAAGAAGCTCGCATGCGGAATCGACAGGTCGTTCATTAGCACGAAGCCTTCGACGTCGTTGTCGGCGCCGATCACCATCGCGATGGTGGCGCCGACCTCGACCGCATCGACCTTCGCCGGCACCGTGATCGCGCTGCCGTGCGGGCTCCAGGTGTTAGCGGTCTTGACGTAGAGCACCGGCGCTTTCGGGGGGGCCTTGTAGGGCGGCTGGTTCATCTGCGGCGCCAGTGCCTCGACCTCCGCGCGGAAGTTCAGCAGCACGCCGTAGACGGTGCCTTTGGGGGTGTAGGTCATGGTTGCGGTTGTTCCAGTGCGATGAGTTCGTCGAGGAGTTGGTAGAGCTGGGTCAGCTTCTCTTTGCCCATCGCCTCTTCCATCCAGCCGTAGTGCGCCTCGATGCTGGTGGACAGCTTCGTCACCAGCTTGCGGCCGCGCGCGGTGGCTTCGACCACGGTGCGGCGCTGGTCCTCGGGGTCGCGGCTGCGCGTGATGAGTTCGTCGCGCTCCATGCGTGCGAGCACGCCGGTCAGGCTCGGGCCGAGGATGAAGGCCTCGCGCGCCACGCGGCCGGTTTCGACCGCGCCATGTTCACCGAGCACGCGCAGCACGCGCCACTGCTGGTCCGACAACGCATGCTCGCGCAGGCTGGGCCGCGTATGGCCCATCACGGCTTCGCGAGCCTGCAGCAGCAGGCGCGGCAAGTTGCGGTGGGAGAAGGGAGTGATCATGCTGCGTCAATTTATTTAATATGTTAAATGATTGATCGAAGGACGTACCTCGGGTTAACCCTTTGGCGTATGCGCCAGCGCAGGTGTGGCAGCGCATTCGAGCCTTGAGGCGCGTACTGGCGTGAGCCGCTGAGCGCATCCCTACACTCGACGCATGGCCAAGGAAAAAACACTCTACGTCTGCAGCGAATGCGGCGGCACCAGCCTCAAGTGGCTCGGCAAATGCCCGAGCTGCGGCGCCTGGAACACATTGATCGAGCAAGTCGGCGCTGCTGCGGGAGGGTCGTCCAACAATCGCTTCGGCACGCAGTTCGCGGCGCTGGCGGGCTCGGCCGAACTGGCGACCCTGTCGGAGATCGAGGCCACCGACATCGCGCGCACGCCAACGGGCATCGACGAACTCGACCGCGTGCTGGGCGGCGGCATCGTGGACGGCGGAGTCACGCTCATCGGCGGCGACCCCGGCATCGGCAAATCGACGCTGCTGCTGCAGGCGGTCGACGCGCTGCAGCGTGCCGGGCGCAACGCGCTCTACGTCACCGGCGAGGAAAGCGGCGCGCAGGTCGCGCTGCGCTCACGTCGACTCGGGCTGGAACACTCACAGGTGCAGGTGCTGGCCGAGATCCAGCTGGAGAAGATCCTTGCCACGCTCGACGCCAACCGCCCGGCGATCGCGGTCATCGACTCCATCCAGACCGTCTACTCCGACCAGCTCACTTCGGCACCCGGCTCGGTCGCCCAGGTGCGCGAGTGCGCAGCGCACCTCACTCGCTTCGCCAAGGCCAGCGGCACCGCCATCGTGCTGGTTGGCCACGTCACCAAGGAGGGCGCCCTGGCCGGCCCACGCGTGCTGGAGCACATGGTCGACACGGTGCTGTACTTCGAGGGCGACACGCATTCGAGTTTTCGCCTGGTGCGGGCCATCAAGAACCGCTTTGGCGCGGTCAACGAGATCGGCGTCTTCGCGATGACGGAGCGCGGGCTCAAGGGCGTGACGAACCCGAGCGCGATCTTCCTGAGCCAGCACGCCGAGCCGGTGCCGGGCAGCGTCGTGCTGGTCACGCTCGAAGGCACGCGGCCGATGCTGGTCGAGATCCAGGCGCTGGTCGACAACGGCGGGCCCAGCCCGCGGCGCCTGTCGGTGGGGCTGGACCGTGATCGTCTCGCCATGCTGCTCGCGGTGCTGCACAGGCATGCGGGCGTGGCCTGCATGGACCAGGACGTGTTCGTCAACGCGGTGGGCGGGGTGCGGATCAGCGAGCCTGCGGCCGACCTGGCGGTGATGCTGTCGATCACGTCGAGCCTGCGCGGGAAGCCGCTGCCCAAGGGCTTCATCGCGTTCGGTGAAGTGGGGCTGGCCGGCGAGGTGCGGCCCGCGCCGCGCGGGCAGGAGCGGCTGCGCGAAGCCGCCAAGCTCGGATTCAGCGTGGCGGTAGTGCCGAAGGCGAATGCGCCGCGCAAGGGCTCGAAAGAGATCGAGGGGCTGACGATCCATGCGGTGGAGCGGATCGAGGAGGCGTTGGACATCGTGCGGCAGATGCAGTAGCGCTGGTGCGTGAGCCACGTCATCAAAGACTTGGTCGGGTTTGGAAGCCCGAACACCCTGCGGCTTCCTCGTTCGCGTCCCAATTTTTGGCGGCTCGGACGGGACGACGAAAGTCCTGCCGGTTTGTTCGTGAGAAGTTGTCCGGTCTTCCAACCCGTTCGAGCTGCCGCCTTCGACAGGGCCAAGTCTGCTGCTCGTGGAGGACGAGTTCAACAATGTGCGCGCAGCACATCGTGCGTACGACTGCGTGCAAAGTTTTCTGACGCCTCTCTATCGCGAAGAATTCGAGGAGTTCCCCATTCGGCCGACCGAGTTGCGCGCCTTGATGGAGGTGGTCAACGCAGAGATGGTGCGGCGAATGCAGATCGTGACCGAAGCGAGCCAGTCGGTGAGTAAAGCACGTCACTGAGGCCCGAAGACAGTCTGGTCCTTGTGCGCGGTCGTGACGGACGTGGCCTGAACATTGGCTCTGCAGCGTTGCGGTCTTTCAGCCCAGTGGAAACGGACTGTCAGGCGTCGATAGGGGCGCCGCCAGCGAGAAACGTTGAATAGCGCGAGAACTGGCCCTGCCAAAACACCCACATGGCGGCGGGCCATGGTGCGAGCGCCAGCAACTGGTTCAAGTGAATCTGGACGAGAGGCACTTCACGCGCCAAGGAGTCGGAAGGGTCCGTATCGCGCGTCAAGGACTCGGGAGTTGCGTGCATGGAAAGTCTCCTGTTGTGAGAAGGAATGCTACGCAAGCGTCTTGGACGCCGCCTTGATGTAGCTCAAAGCACGTTCTCTTCACCTCACGTGCAGTTCGCCAACGCGCCAAAACGCGAACGCGAGTCGGCGATTCACTCCGTGGCTACTCCATCGAGGCTTCGGTTCGCGGCAGCCGGCTACATCGGGCATGGCGCCTAGTATCGAGATCTGCAGCCCACCTGCGGCAAGACTGCCGGGCAAGCACTCAACAAGGCCTGGGGTGCGGTGATTCAACAGGCGGACCGGGAAGCCTCCTACCCGTTTCGAAGGGCCGCAAAGCACGCCCGCTAGCGAGGATGGCCAATCGACCGCACGCGGCTTGGAGCGGACGAGATTCGCACGATGCCGTTGGCCTGACCTCCCGAGCGGTCGGCGAAGTCGTCGTGTCCTGCCCGGTCATTGCGGTTCTTGAGGATGTCAGCGATGAAGCGCTCTTGCGCCGGCTTGCCAAGCATCACAGCCCCGAATCCCAGTAGGGCGGGTCGCCGAATGCGGCCTTGAGCGCATCGGTCATCGCCCGCAGCTTCGCCGAGGGCGATCGTCCTTCCGGATGCGCAACGTACAGAAACTCTTCCTCCGAAGGAAGCCCGATATCGATGGCAAGCAGCCTGCCGGCACGCAAAGACTCCCCGACGATGAAAGTGGGCAGCAGCGCGATGCCCAGCCCCGTCTCGCAGGCATCCCGCATCATGTCGCCGTTGTTCACGCGCAGGGCCCGCGACGCGCGCACCGACACGAGTTCGCCATCGCGCCGGAACTGCCAGTCGGCAACGCCCCGGTTCGTGTAGAACACGCCCCGGTGGCGCTGCAGATCCTCGACGCTGGAGGGCCGGCCTTGCTTCTCGATGTAGTCCGGCGAGGCGACGAGCGCCCGGCGGCTCCGGGCCAGCGTCCACGCCACCAGGCGCGAATCGACAAGCGGCCCGCTTCGGACCACGCCGTCGTAGCCTTCCGATGCGGCGTCGACTCTTCGATCATCAAGTTCGAGCGCCAACTCGATGCCGGGATGGGCCGCGATGAACGGATACAGCGCCGGGCCCAGGTGCATGCGCCCGAAGGTGACCGGCGCGGAAATTCTCAGCGGCCCGACCAGCGTGCCGCGCCGCTGCGCCAACTCTGCGGCGGCCTCCTCGACATCTCGCATGATGGCGGAGGCGCGCGCCAGGAAGGTGCTGCCGTCTTCGGTGAGCGTCAGCTTGCGCGTCGAGCGGTGCAGAAGACGAACCCCCAGTTCCTTTTCAAGGTCGGCGAGGCGCTCGCTCACGACGGACTTGGAGAGATTCAGCCGTCGCGATGCTTCGCTGATGGAGCCCGACTCCGCGACCGCCACGAAGGTGGCCAAGCCGTCCAGCTTCACCATGCCCGATCAGGTGCGCGTGATGGATGCGCCGCCATCGACCAGCGATGCCGTGCCGGTGACGAACGACGAGTCGTCTGAGGCCAGGTAGAGCACGGAGCGGGCCAGTTCCTCCGGCGTCGCCACGCGCTTGAGCGCGTGGAGGTTCGTGACGAAGGATTGCGACTCCTTGGAGTTGTTCATGCTGCGGTACATGTCGGTGTCGACGGCACCCGGCAGGATCGCATTCACGCGCACTCTTTGCGGCCCGTATTCGGCGGCAAGTGCCTGGGTAAGGCCGATGAGGCCGGCCTTGCTCGCCGCATAGGCAGCCACGCCCGGGAACGCAAAGGTGTGGCCGACGAAGGTGGAGGTGAAGATGACCGAGCCGCCGCCGTTCTCCAGCATCTGCGCGACCTGGTGCTTGGCGCCGAGGAAGGCGCCGGTCAGGTTGATCGCCAGGGTGTCGGTCCAGCCGGCTTCCGAGATCCCCGTGCTGGGGCCGCCTTCGCCGAGGGTGCCCGCGTTGTTGAAGGCGATGTCGAGGCGGCCGTAAGTCGAAACGGCCAACGCGACGAGGGCGCGCGCATAGTCTTCGGAGCGCACGTCGCCGGCGAGTGCGACGGCATGGCCTCCGGCGGCGCGAATTTCTTCGACGAGTTTTTCGAGTTCGGCTGCCCGGCGCGCGCCGACGACCAGTTTGGCGCCTTCCGCCGCGAAAAGCTTGGCGGTTGCATGGCCGATGCCGGCGCTGGCGCCGGTGATGAGAGCTACTTTTCCTTCGAGACGGTTCACGGTTCGATCCTTGGGTTGCTGATCGAGGCGATCAGATGCAGTCAGTATGGGGACCGGAAAGTGTTCGCGCTAGACGTCGAATGTCGTTTCTGGCTTCCGGAAAAACCGAACAAACGGGATTGCTTCGGTAGGTGATTGTCACTTTTGGTGAATATTTGTTCATCAAAAAGCCGGAACGCTCTAAGATCGCGCCGTGAAACCCAAGGACGACGAAAAGCTCCGCGCCATCGCCGAGGCCACGTTCACGCTGGTCGAGCAGACCGGCCTGAGCGGCCTCACCATGGCCGCCATTGCCCGCGAGGCCGGCCTTGCCACGGGTACGCTGTACGTCTACTTCAAGTCGAAGGAAGAGTTGATGGTCGCGCTCTACGAGCAGGCCAAGACGACGATCGCCGCCAGCCTCATGCACGGCGACGACCCGAAAGCGCCGTTTCGCAGCCGCTTCCGGCACATGTGGATGAACTGGCTCGAGCACCGCCTGACACACTATGCGCAGGTCGTTTTCCTGGAGCAGTACTACAACTCGCCCTGGTTCAGCGAAGAGAGCCGCAATCTCTCGGCCCGGCTCATCAAGGACTGGGTTGATCTGATCGAGTCGGCCAAGGCGCACCAGATCCTGAAGGACGTGCCCACCGTCCTGCTTATCAACACCTTCGGCGGCTCGGTGCGCGAGACCGCCAACCTGCTTCGCTCCGGCGCGCTGGCCCGTACGGACGAGAACCTGGCGATGGCCTTCGGGCTCTGCTGGGACGGCATTAAGGCCTGAGCTCTCCCCCAGGCTTGCCCACTTCGTGTGGCCGCCTACCCCCTTCCGGGGGCAACCCCTGCGGCCCGGCAAGCCGGTTCCGCGGGATTTCTGGCCTTGGCCGCGCTTGACCTCGCACGCGCACAGGTCTATTGTTTGACCGAACCGATATTCACCCAAGAAGAGAAAGCCCCACCATGACCACCCTGAACATCAACGGCAAGGACCGGCAGGTCGACGCCGACCCTTCCACCCCCATCCTCTGGGCCCTGCGCGACACGCTGGGCATGACCGGCACCAAGTTCGGCTGCGGCGCGGCGCTGTGCGGCGCCTGCACCGTGCACCTCAACGGCCAGGCGATCCGCTCGTGCGTGACGCCGATCTCCGCCGCGGCGGGCCAGAAGATCACCACCATCGAAGCCGTCACCGACGGCGGCGACAAGGTCGGCAAGGCCGTGCACGACGCCTGGGTCAAGCATGACGTGGCGCAGTGCGGCTACTGCCAGAGCGGCCAGATCATGTCCGCCACCGCCTTCCTGAAGACCGTCGCGCCCGGCAAGCTGCCCAGCGAAGCCGAGATCGATTCGGCCATGGCCGGCAACATCTGCCGCTGCGGCACCTACGCGCGCATCCGCGCCGCCGTCGCCGACGCCGCCAAGACGCTGGCTTGAAGAAGGAGATCACCATGAACTTCGATCAAGCCACTTTCGAGCTGCCCGCCAACCTCCGCGCGCTGATGACGCGCCCCGAGGACACCACCGAACCCAGCGGCCTGCCGCGTCGCAGCTTCTTGAAGCTCACGGCGGTGAGTGGCTTCGCGCTCGGCGTCTTCCCGATGGGCGCGCTCGCGCAGGACACGAGCGCAGCGGCCGCCAAGCCGGCGGGCCTGAAGCCGCTGCAGCAGCCGGCGGCCTTCGTGCGCATCGACCGCGACGGCACCACCACCATCACCATCAACCGGCTCGACTTCGGGCAGGGCGTGCAGACCGGATTGCCGATGATCCTGGCGGAAGAACTCGACGCCGACTGGTCCAAGGTCCGAAGCGTTCACGGCACCAACGACCCGGCTTATGTCGACCCTGCCTTCGGCATGCACATCACGGGCGGCTCGGGTTCGATCAAGAACTCGTACACGCAATACCGCGAACTCGGCGCCCGCACCCGCGCCATGCTGGTCAGCGCGGCGGCGGCACAGTGGAAGGTGGATGTCGCGACGCTGCAGACGCGCAGTGGCGTCGTCATCGGCCCCGGCGGCAAGCAGCTCGGCTACGGCGAACTGGCCGAAGCGGCAATGAAGCTGCCCGTGCCCGAGACCGTCAAGCTCAAGGACCCGAAGGACTTCCGCCTCATCGGCAAGCCCACCGGACGGCTCGACGCGCAGGCCAAGTCCAGCGGCCAGCAGAACTACGGCATCGACATGCGCCTGCCCGGCATGCTGACCGCCGTCGTGTCCCATCCGCCGTTGTTCGGCGCCAAGCTCAAGTCGGTGGACGACAGCGCCGCGAAGGCGATCAAGGGCGTCAAGGCCGTGCTGCGTGTACCGCTGGACCGCGGCGCCGAAGGCGTGGCCGTGGTCGCCGACGGCTACTGGGCCGCCAAGCAGGGCCGCGATGCGCTCAAGCTCGAATGGGACAACAGCGGCGTCGAGAAGGTCGACAGCGAGAAGCAGCTCGCGCAATACCGCGAACTCGCGAAGCGGCCGGGCAAGCGCAAGTACGACGCCGACGTCTCGAAGCTCGCCGGAGCCCCGCACAAGATCGAGGCCGAATTCGTCTTCCCCTACCTCGCGCACGCGCCGATGGAACCGCTCAACTGCACCGTCAGCCTGGCGGGCGGCAAGGCGGAAGTGTGGACGGGCACGCAGATGCCGGGCATCGACGGCATGGCCGCCGCCAAGGTGCTGGGTCTGCCGCCGGAGAACGTCAAGGTCCACGTGCAGATGGCGGGCGGCGGCTTCGGCCGTCGCGGCCTGCTGACCAGCGACTACGTGGCCGAGGCCTGCGGCGTCGTCAAGGCCGCGCAGGCCGCGGGCATTGCCGCGCCGATCCGCACGCTGTGGAGCCGCGAGGACGACATCAAGGGCGGCTACTACCGCCCCATGCACCTTCACACCGCGAAGATCGGCTTCGACGCGCAGGGCAAGGTCACCGGTTGGGACCACGTCATCGTCGGCCAGTCGCTGCTGATGGGCAGCATGTTCGAGCCGATGATGGTCAAGGACGGCATCGACGGCACCGCAGTCGAAGGCATGAAGGAGCCCTACGACGTGCCGATGCGGCTCACCGTGCATCACCCCAAGCTCAACGTGCCGGTGCTCTGGTGGCGCAGCGTGGGCTCGACCCACACCGCGTTCGTCATGGAAACGCTGCTCGACGAGATCGCCCGTACTACGAAGCAAGATCCGGTCGCCTACCGCATGAAGCTCATCGGCGACCAGCACCCGCGCCACAAGGCGGCACTGCAACTGGCGGTGGACAAGTCCGGCTACGGCAAGAAGAAGCTCGGAGCGGGACGCGCCTGGGGCGTGGCGGTGCACGAATCCTTCAACTCGGTGGTGGCGTATGTCGTCGAAGCCTCGGTGAAGGACGGCACGCCCACGCTGCACAACGTGACGGCGGGCGTGCACTGCAATCTCGTGGTCAACCCGAAGAGCGTGGAGGCGCAAGTGCAGGGCGGCGCGGTGATGGGGCTGTCGATGTGCCTGCCCGGCGCGGCGATCACGCTGAAGGATGGGGTGGTGCAGCAGAGCAACTTCGGTGACTTCGTCGTGCCGCGCATGACCGACATCCCGCAGATTGCGGTGCACATCGTGCCGAGTGCCGATGCGCCTACCGGCATGGGTGAGCCAGGGCTTCCGCCGCTGGCGCCGGCGTTTGCGAATGCGGTGGCGGCGATTACGGGGAAGCCGGTGCGGGAGTTGCCGTTCAAGTTGGGTTGAAGGTCGTGCGCCAGTTGTCTTCGTTCGTGCCCCAGTTTTGGCGGCTCGAAGGGGGGCGCAAGCCCTGCCGGCTTTTTTCGTAAGAGGTTCCCCGGTCTTCCAACCCGTTCGAGCTGCCGCCCCCGTTTGGAAGCGGGTGCGACGGTTTGTGCAAACCGGAACTTCAGGGAGGCCAACATGGCCAAGTCATTTCGCGCGCTCGTGCGTGCATCCAGCGATACCAAGTCCAAACGGCGCGAAGCCGTCAGACGCCGACCGGCAACAAGTCCCGCGCCTCGCAAGTCAACCAAAAACAAGGCCGCCAGCGACGCGGTGCTACTCGTGGAGGACGAGTTCAACAATCTGCGCGCGGCACATCGGCGGCGTCAGAAAGCTCTGCGCGCAGTCGTATTGCGGCGCATCGATTTGACGGGGGACCTTCGAGGTGATCGCCCGGAAGGTAGTTTAGGGCCCAAGACGGAAGTACCCGTCTCAAGATTGAACGCCCGTAAGCCGACCTTCCGCGATGCCGGAAGAGCTGAAGAATTGGGGGGCAGCTCGGCGCGAGCACCGACCTCGAGACGACCGCTTAAGCAGCTTCTTCACTCTCTGCCAGAGGCATCGAAGCGCTCGCAAGACGCCTCGATGACCTTGCGCTTGGCAGCGGCCTACTGGCCAAGACTCGAGATCCGAATGAGCAGGGACTTCCCGAGAGCAGTCAGATCGCATCGAAATTTGCGATCACGACTCATCAGTCGAACTTGACCAAGTCCTTAAAGATCAGTTGACCCCAGCTATTTCCGCGCGCCTGGACGAGCAGCCCACCTTCCGAAAGCCCGCCAAGTTTGATCGGCGAGAAACCGAGATTTACCGCAAGCGCACCAATCTCCGCTGCTGCGTCGTCATCGTCGCTCGACAGGAACACGACTCTCCTGCCACCATGTACGGCCGGATCTTGGCCAAGGACGGAAGCGACCAAATGGTTGAAGCCCTTGACCAGTCGTCCACCAGTGAAGGTCTGCGCGACGAACTTGGAAGAAGGCTGTCCTCCGAGTTCCTCAGGGGGCACGCCGTAGGCATTGGTCACATCGACGATAGTCTTCCCCTGCCAGGTCGGCAGCGCCTTCGCGACATCCCGGTGCGACTCGTAACGGACAGCCAAAAAGACGATGTCCGCCTTGACGGCTTCCGCCAGTTTTTTGGGAATGATCTCGGGTCCGATCGCGGCCGCAGCGGATGCAAAGCTTTCCGGGTCGCGAGTGGTTGCAACGGATACCTCGACGCCGCTTCGGGCAAACGCCTTAGCAAGAGCTTGGCCGATCTTGCCGAAGCCAATAATTGCGTAGCTCATATATTCTTCTTCGGTTTCAGAGTTGCGCCAGGCCGCCGTCGACGGCGATCTCGCTGGCGGTCATGAAGCTGCTGTCCGGCGACGCGAGAAAGGCGGCCACCGCTCCGATCTCCGCCGGATCGGCCATGCGCTGGAGCGGAGTCATCGAGGCGAAGGCCTTCTGTCCCTCCTCGCCTAGGGCTTCCTTCGCGAGTTCGGTGGCCGTCGCCCCGGGCGACAGCACGTTTACCCGGATGCCGGTGCCCTTCAGGTCCTCCGCCCAGGTCCGCGCGAGGTTGCGCACTGCCGCCTTGCTCGCGCTGTAGGCGCTGAATGCCGGGGCGCCCGTGGTGCCAGCGCTCGATCCGGTCAGGATGATCGAACCGCCCTCGCTCATCAGTGGCAGCGCCTTTTGGACCGTGAAGATCGTACCCTTCACATTGGTGTCGAAGGTCTCGTCAATGTGCTCGGCGGTGATCTTGCCGAGCGGAAGTGGGCTTCCCGTCCCGGCATTGGCGAAGACGACGTCGAGGGTCCCGCGCTCGGCCTTCACCGCCGCGTAGAGTCGGTCGAGGTCGGCCAGATTGGAGACCGAGCCCTTCACCGCGCGGGCATTGGGCCCGAGGTCGGCCACAGCGGCGTCGAGCGCTTCCTGCCGGCGACCGAAGATGAAGACGAAGGCGCCCTCCTCGATGAAGCGTTTTGCCGCGGCGCGGCCGATGCCGGTAGCGCCACCGGTGATCACGGCGGTCTTTCCATTCAGTCTGCTCATGTCATGGATCCTTAGCTGGAGTTGCAAGGAAGCAGGGGATTGCTTACTTGAGGACAGTGTGCAGCTCTGATAACCTAAGGACAAGTATGCACTTTTTGGTAAGTATCAAAAAATGACCACGCCTTCTCACGAAACCTGCGGTACGGGTGGCTTCTCCTGCGGGCTCGACGCCACGCTCCGCATCATCTCGGGCAAGTGGAAACCGTTGGTCCTATTTTTCCTGCGCGACGGGCCGAAGCGCTACGGCGAGCTCAAGCGCCTGATTCAGGGCGTCAGCGACAAGGTGCTGATCCAGCATTTGAAGGATCTGGAGGCCGATCACGTGCTGGCGCGGACCGACTACAAGGAGGTGCCACCGCGTGTGGACTACGCGCTGACCCCGCTCGGTCGCAGCCTGGCCGACGCGATCGTGCCGCTGTGCACCTGGGGAACCGAGAACATGGCGGAAGTGGCAAGCATCTTTGCCAAGCGCGACACTTTGCCCTAGCGGCTTGCCAAGGGTGGACGCCTCGACGCATTCATCGCAGCCGACGATGCGGAGGCCAAGGCGCGCGTCTCAACTTTCCTCGAAAGTCTCGGGCTGCGTCCGTTCGTGATCGGCCTGGCCAAAAACGGCGCTGGGCACCTGGAACATCGCCTTGAACGTCGATATCGGCTGAATCCCTGACACCACAGGCTTTGTGCGCGATGCCACAAGTACCCACGAATGGGGTACCCGAAAGCGTGAGGGAAGCGAATGCAGTGCCCTTGGCACGGCTGTCCGTCTGGTGCTTTGGTTTCCAGTCATATTTGATCGTGGCTTGCTCGGTAGCTGACATCCGCGACTGACTGCTGCTGGCCGAAAGTGCCACACGGGCGACGGCGCGGCTTATCGTGGCCAACGCGGTGTCGCCTTGACGAAGATCTACTTGCTGATCGATCTGCAGAACCGGAAGCCGACGCCGAAGCGCGTGCGTCGTGGAGCCGTGCGCCGGCTTGGCCGATTCGTCTCGCAAATGGTCAAATGACGACGCTCCTGCGGAGGCGAAGTCGATATGGATGCCTTGTCCGAGGTCTTGAAGGTCCTGCAGTTCAACAGCGCGATCTTCTTCAATGCCAGATTCACCGCGCCGTGGTGCTTTGCTTCACCGGAAGCGGAGACCGTGGCGAGGCAGGTCAACGCAGGATCCGAGCGCCTGCTTTTCTACCATTTCTTCGTGGACGGTTCGTGCACCGTGAAGCTCGACGGCATGCCGCCGCTTCACCTGCAAGCCGGCGACATCATCCTGTTTCCGCATGGCGATGCCCACACGATGGCGTCGTCCGGAATGGACGAGCCGGGGCCGCTGCTCGATGTTCGGGCGCTGTTGCGCGAGAAGCCCGACGAACTTCAATTGGGTGGCGGTGGCGAGCCGACGCGCTTCATCTGCGGCTATCTGTCATGCGATCCCATCCTGTGCCGGCCGGTCCTGGCGACGCTGCCGAGGGTGCTGACGGTCAGCCTCCGAAGGGACGAAAAGACCGATTGGGTGGAGCGTTCGTTCGTCTATGCGGTGGCGGAGGCCGCTTCCACGCAACCCGGTGGCGAAGGCGTGCTGGCCAAGTTGTCCGAGGTGCTGGTGGTCGAGACCTTGCGCCGCTACATCTCCCAGATGTCCGAGGGCCAGACCGGTTGGCTCGCGGGCTTGCGCGATCGCGTCGTCGGCAAGTCCCTCGCGCTCATGCACGAGAACCCGGCGCATCCATGGACGCTGGAAAGCCTTGCGCGCGAGGCCGGGACATCGCGTTCGGTTCTTGCCGAAAAATTCACTCACTACGTTGGGCAGCCGCCCATGCAGTATCTCGGCAAGTGGCGCATGGCGCTCGCGTCGAACCTGTTGCGGCGCAGCGCCTTGAGCATGATGCACATCGCGCTGGAAGTCGGCTATGAAACCGACACCGCCTTCAGCCGCGCCTTCAAGCGCGAGTTCGGCATGCCCCCGGCATCCTGGCGCCGCGAGCACAGCCTCCAGAGTCCGCCTGAGTTCAATGACGGAAAGCGATCAATGCAATCAGCGCACAGAAGCTGAGGAATTGAACGAAGAAGAGCGCGAAGCGCACCGACACGACGCGATCCGTCTGCGCGAAGCAGACGTGGACCAGCGACTGGGGGATCCGCGCCGCCAGGATGACCACGCACAGCGCGTCCACCGCGGGATCGGCGATGCCGAAGACGCGCAACGCAAAAACCAGCACAGCGAACACCGGCAGGTTCTCGACGCAGTTTGCGTGTGCCCGCATCGCGCGCCGGTACCAGTCCTGGCCCTCGACCTGGTCGGCCCGGAATTCACTCATTCCCGCTCGACCGCTGAAGACCCGGCTCAACCGGTAGGCGCCCACGGTGGTGAGCAGGAGAGCGAGGGTCCAGGCGGCGAAACCCAGCAGCATCAACTCGGGCAGCATGATCTCGGTCTCCTGTTGCGCACCACCGTGGGCAAGGCGGCTCCCTACTGGAGGGGCACCATGGAAGAGCGGGCGGGCACCGCGTAGAGCAGCGGCTGGAGCGCATCCGTCACTCGGGCAGCCTGCGTGTCATCGAGAACGCCGAAGAGGACCTTCTGGAAGCGTGGCTCGGTTACGCCCGTCACGATGTACTGCCAGCGATACGCCTTCAGGATGCCCTCGCCGATGGCGCTGCGTTGCGCATCGTCGTAGCGCTGGCCCGCGATCGACTCGAAGTAGGTCGCATCGGCGCGCGCCTGAGCCTGGAGAATGCCGTCGACCGCCACGACCAGGTCGATCAGGTCGCCGACGGCCGCGTCGCGCTCGGCGGTGTTCAGGCGTGCGTCCTCGCGAAGGAACTCGAGTTCGTCCAGCACCGCGTGCTGCGACTCCTCCTTCCAGTGGGCCAGGAACACGTCCTTCCACAGCTCGCACAGGTCGTCCCGTGGTTCGATGCTGGCGCGATAGTGGGCCAGCGTGAAACGCTCGATGTCCAGTGTGAGCGCAAGGACCGACCAATTGCTCTTGCTCAGCACGGCGGTCGCGACGGCGTTGGGTTCGGCCGTTGCCATGTAGCCCGCCGGCATGTCGGCGGCCATCATCGCTTCCATGCGCCGGAACAGCTCCTGGTGCTTCAGCTCCTCGTCGGCCATGCGGACCAGGGCCTCCAGGGCCACCTGGTCCCCGAGCGCGTGCTGCCGGCTGATCTCGAGCATCTTGGCGCCGATGAATCGCTCCACCAGCCCGAAGATGTAGGCGTAGCTTCGACCCTGCACCTGGCTCAGCAGGCGCTGGTCGTCGGACGTCAGGAAATCCAGCTCGTTCACCAGTGACAGGCCGGCCGGCAGGAAGGTCTTGTCGAGATCGAATCGCCGGTGGCGGATGACGTCGATGTCGATATCCCAGCGGATGCGTTTGGAATTCGCGATGACCTTCGAGTACTGGTTCGCGGAGGGAGCGCTGTGCATGATGGCCTCTTTCGATGTTCGTTGAAGGAGTGGCCATGATCGAAGCGCGAGGGGAATGAGGTCGGGCCATGCGTCCGCGAATCTTGCCCGGTGATCCGATTCACAATGGTCCCGCAAGGAGCCCACCATGTCCAAACTTCGCGTCCAAAGCTTCGGCGTCTCCCTCGACGGCTACGGCGCCGGCCCGAATCAAGGTCTCCAGAACCCGCTCGGCGTCCGCGGCATCGAGCTGATGGATTGGTTCGTCCACACCCGTCTTTGGCGCAACATGTACGGCCAGGGCGAGGCCGAGACGGGCGTCGACAACCGCATGGCGGAGCAGGGCTTCGACGGCATTGGCGCCTGGATCCTTGGGCGCAACATGTTCGGCCCGGTTCGTGGCCCGTGGCCGGACGACAGCTGGAAGGGCTGGTGGGGCGACGAGCCTCCGTATCACACCCCCGTGTTCGTGCTCACGCACCATGCGCGTGCGCCGCTGGCGATGGCCGGCGGGACGGAGTTCCGCTTCGTCACCGAAGGCATACATGCAGCCCTGGAGCAGGCGAAGGCCGCGGCGGGTGGCCGCGACGTACGCCTTGGCGGTGGTGTGTCGACGGTGCGTCAGTACCTGAGCGCGGGGCTGATCGACGAACTGCATCTGGCCGTGCGGCCCGTGCTGCTCGGGGCAGGGGAGCATCTCTTCCAGGGGCTCGACCTGCCGGCCTTGGGCTATGAATGCGCAGAGAGCATTGCCGGCGAACGGGCGACACACGTGTTCTTGCGCAAGCGTCCGTGAGCTATTGGCCGGCGAGCGACAATCCGCGCATGAATTTTGGAAGAATCCTCGTCCCCGTCGGCGGACTGATCCTGCTCGGCGTGGCCTACCGCAGCTACGGCTGGGCCGGCGTGGCGCTTGTCGGCGGCGCGATCGTCATGTTCCTGCTGCTGCATTTCAACCGCGCGATGCAAGTGTTGAAGCGTGCCGCCGACAGGCCCATGGGCACGGTCGCGAGCGCGGTGATGCTCAATGCCAAGTTGAAGCCCAAGGTCAATCTGCTGCACGTGGTCGCCATGACGCGCGCGCTCGGCGAGCTTCGCACGCCCGAGAACACGCAACCCGAAGTCTTCCGCTGGACCGATGCCGGCGGCTCGTGGGTCGATGCGACTTTCGTCGGCGGAAAGCTCACCGAGTGGACGCTGGTACGGCCCCAGCAACCCGAGGACGACGCGCCTCCGTCGGATGAGTCGAGCGCCGACGCCGTCAAGCCGGGCGCGACCGACGCGCTGCGGCCTCCGGTTTAAAACGGCGCGGATTCGTCAGCCAGCGCTTCCTCGGCATCGGACTTCGACTGCGGGGCGGCTGCCGCAGCAGGCGCCGCATCGGCCGATGCCGTGCCCAGGCGCATTTCGCCGCCCAGCGCTGCCAGCAGTTCCGGCACGAGTTGCCCAAGTTCGCCCGTCGCGATCGCGGCATCCGCGTCGAAGTTGTCTTCCTTGCCGCCTGAAGAAGAGCCCGGCGCGTCGTCCAGCGTGCCTTCGAGGAACACGATCTTGCGGATCTGCAGGCCTTCGGTCAGTTCGAAGGACACGCGGTCGTCCCACGTCATGGCGAGGCGGGTCGGGCGCTTGCCGTCGGCGATGTGCTGGCGCACCTCCTCGATGTCGAGCGGGTGCTTGGCGTAGCGCACCACGGCCTTCGATTCGTCGCTGGCCTTGAGTTCGCATTCGCGGTCGATGGTGAAGCCGGCGGGCGGCTCCTGGCTCGACAGCCACTCCGACATGGCGACGGCCGGCTCGACCTGGGTATTGACGAGCGAGACGGCAAAGCCGTCGAGCGCCTTCACCAGGTTGGTGACGACTTCGTCGGCGCGTGCCGCGTTGCTGGAGTTGACGACGAGCCGGCGTGCGGCCGGGTCGATCCACACCGCGACGCGCGCGTGGCGGGTGAAGGCCAAGGGCAGCAGTTCGAGGGTGATGTCCTCCTTGAGCTCCTTCTTTTCCTTCTTGCCGGGCTTGCGGCCCGTGGTGGCCTCGATCTGCGCGGCGCGTTCGTCGACCTTGCGGCGCACGACAGAGGCCGGCAGGGCCTTGGTCTCGACCATGAATTCGAGCAGCCACTGGCCGCCGATGGATTCGGCGAGCGGGCCGTGCTCCTGGCCGCGCGGTTCGACCCAGCCGGCGGACTTTTCCTGCGAGGGGCTGCATGGGACGAAGCGCTGCGTGCCGAGGCCCTGCTCGACCTGGTCAAGCGACTGCGACCACGTCGCTTCGATGCGGTAGACGATGACGTTCTTGAAGACGGACACTGAAACCCTTTGATGGCTGATTGGCAAAGCTGTGCATTGTCGGTGCGGCGGAAACGGGCGCCGCCGTAAAATCGAAAGCTTTTGCGACATACCAACGCCTGAGGACCAAGAACATGAGCGCGCTGCCCCCCGCACTGGACGATCGTGACGGCAAGATCTGGATGGATGGTGATCTCGTGGACTGGCGCGAAGCCAAGATCCACGTGCTGACCCACACGCTGCACTACGGCTGCGGCGTTTTCGAGGGCGTCCGCGCCTACAACACGGTCAATGGCACCGCGATCTTCCGCCTGGCGGAGCACACCGAACGTCTCTTCAACAGCGCCAAGATCCTGCGCATGAAGATCCCGTTCTCGCCGGAGCAGCTCAACGAGGCGCAGAAACAGGTGGTGCGCGAGAACAAGCTCGACAGCTGCTACCTGCGCCCGCTGGTGTGGATCGGCTCCGAGAAGCTCGGCGTCAGCCCCAAGGGCAATCGCATCCACGCGATGGTCGCTGCCTGGTCCTGGGGTGCCTACCTCGGCGATGAAGGCATGAAGCGCGGCATCCGCGTCAAGACATCGAGTTTCACGCGCCATCACGTCAACATCACGATGACGCAGGCCAAGGCGGTGAGCAACTACAGCAACTCGATCCTCGCCAACATGGAAGCGCTGGACGACGGCTACGACGAGGCCCTGCTGCTCGATTCGAGCGGTTTTGTTTCCGAAGGCGCGGGCGAGAACGTGTTCGTGGTCAAGGGCGGCGTGGTCTACACGCCCGACCTCTCGGCCGGCGCGCTCAACGGCATCACGCGCAACACCATCCTGCACATCTGCAAGGACCTCGGCATCGAAGTCGTGCAGAAGCGCATCACGCGCGACGAGATCTACATTGCCGACGAAGCCTTCTTCACCGGCACGGCGGCCGAAGTCACGCCCATCCGCGAACTCGACCGCGTCGAGATCGGCATCGGATCGCGCGGCCCCGTCACCGAGAAGATCCAGAACGCGTTCTTCGACATCGTGAACGGACGCAATCCCAAGTACGCCCACTGGCTCACGAAGGTCTGAAGGCCATGTCTAAATCCGTCATCGAACTGCTCGCCAAGGACCTGAACGACCAGGGCGGCGTTTTCTGTCCGAACCTCAAGGCCGACATGCCGCTGTGGAGCGCGCACCCGAAGGTCTATCTCGACGTGGCTCGCACCGGCGAAGCCAAGTGCCCCTATTGCGGCACTGTGTACCGCCTCAAAGCGGGCGAGGCGGTGGGTCACCACCACTGAGAACGCGCACTTCGCGGCGCGGCACCAGGCCGCGCCACGGGTCGCCCGGCTCCTGCGCCAGCCGCAGGTAGACCATCCCCACCCACAGGATCGCGAGCCCGATCTGTGCGTCGCGCAGCGCGGAGTTCACCATGGTGGCGATCAGCACGATCAGCGTCGCGACGAACGCGTAGCGCCCGGCCATGTCGTCCCGCTTCCACGCCACCCAGACGCTCACGAGGATGATCGCCAGCAGGCTGAGCGCGCCGGGTACGCCGCTCTGTGCGCCCATCCACAGGAAGTCGTTGTGCGGCATGTTCTTGTAGTCCAGCAGCTTCGGCCCGCGCAGGTGCCACTGCTCGGTCCAGCCGCCGATGCCCCAGCCCGCGAAGGGCCTGTCGATGATCATCCGGGCGGTGTCGCGGTACATGTAATAGCGCACCACCCAACTGGCTTCCGAGATCTCGCCCGCCTGCGCCGCCTCGATCTCCTGGATGCCGACCGTGAACTTCTGCTGCACCACGGGTGAGTTCCACAGCCCGGCCGCGGCGACCACGCCACCCACCATCAGCACCACCGCCAGCACCTTGAGTTGCCGGCGCCATTGGTGCACACAGGCGGCGGGGATCGCGAGCAGCAGCGCCAGCAGCGAGGTGCGCGAGGGCAGCGTGAAGGTGATGATCGCGATCACCACCGGAATCAGCGCGAAGGCCGCGATGGCCCGCCCGGGGCGATGCTCGGAGAGCTCCTTGAGGCCGTACACCGCGGCGGTCCCAGCCATGATGGTGAACAGCAGCGCATTGCTGATCGACTTGTTGCCGATCAGGATCAGCACGCCGCGCCACGGCTCCAGCATCGGGAAGCCGACCGTGTAGTACAGCGCGATCATGACGATGTTGACAAGCCCCATGATCCAGAAGCCGCGCACGGCCCAGATCGCCTCGTCGCGCGTGAGCGCCAGCGCCATCAGCACGGTCGCCGCGATCCGCAGCCCATGGAACAGGTTCGACCCCGTCTCGGGGTAGTAGGGGCCGAGCGCCAGGATGACCAGCGTCCACGCTACATAGGCCACGACGGGCCACCACATCGGGTTGTTGCGCAGGCGGATGGCCCGCTCGCGCCAACCGCCGGAAGCCACCAGCGTGATCAGCAGCAGCACGGCTGCAAAGTACGTGACGCCGACCGGCATGAACACCGTCAGCCCCCAAAACATAGCCGCAGGGCTGACAAGGTTCGATCTCGACATGGCCGGAATTTTAGTGGCGCGCCCCGCGGTGTTCCGTTCGTGGAACACCGCGGGGAGGGCGTCAGTGCGGCAATGTGATGACGAAGCTCGCCCCGCCGCCGGCTCGGTCTTCGCAGCGCACGCTGCCGCCGTGACGTTCGGTAATCGACTTCACCAGCGCCAGGCCGAGGCCCACGCCGCCGTTGCGTTCGCTTGCGCCGGGCAGGCGATAGAAGGGCTCGAAGATGCGATCGCGCAGTGCGGCGGGGACGCCGGGCCCACGGTCGCTCACGCGGATCTCCGCGGCGCCCCCGCGGCTCGCCAGTTCCACGCTGGTTTCACCCGCACCGTAGCGGCGCGCGTTCTCCAGCAGGTTGCGAATCGCGCGCCGCAGCAGGCGCGGCACACCGCGCACGGTCAACGCGTCGCTGTGGGTGCCTTCGCTGACTTCCAGGTCGGCATCGACACGCGCGCACTCCTCGGCCGCCAGGCCCGTGAGGTCGACAGTCTCGACCGTGCCCATGTCGGCTTCCTTCGCGTCCAGCCGGCTCGCGAGCAGGATCTCGTCGATCAGTTGGTCGAGCTCGCCGATGTTGCGCGAGATCTCCTCGCGCGCGCCGGGGCTGGGCCGGTCGCCCATCAGCTCCAGGCCCATGCGGATGCGCGTGAGCGGGGAGCGCAGTTCGTGCGAGGCATTGGCGAGCAGCGACTTGTGCGATTGCACCAGCTCCTCGATGCGCGCCGCCGCGGCGTTGAAGCCGTTGGAGAGATCTGCCACTTCGTCCTGACCCTCTTCAGCGACGCGCGCCGACAGGTCGCCCTCGCCCCAGCGCTGCACGCCCCGCTGCAGGGCTTCGAGCCGCTTGGTCAGCCGGCGCACGATCGGATAGACGCCCAGCGCGACGGCGACGCCCACGAGCGCCACCATCCAGCCCAGCCCGAAGGGCGTGCGCCAGGGCGCCATGCCGCCGCCCGGCGGACGTTCGCGCGGCGCCACCTGCAGCGAGAGGGAGCGACCATCGTTCAGCGTGACGTCGAATTCAAGGCCCTGGCCCGGCACGCGCATCGCCTTGCCGTGGCCGATCGGCTGGTCCTTGCCGTCGAGCACGACCACTTCGCGCGGCACGGGGGCCAGTCGCTCCCGCTCGTTCTCGGCGGCTTCGCGCACGATCCAGTTGGCCGTCAACGTGAGGATGAAGACGCCCGCGACCACCGCCAGCCAGATGCGGACATAGAGGTGCCGCCTGTAGAGCTTGAGGAGCATCGCGTCAGTCTTGCTGCTTGGCGAACACGTAGCCCACACCGCGCACCGTCAGGATGCGCTTGGGGTTCTTGGCGTCGACCTCGATCGCGGCGCGGATGCGGCCCATGTGGACGTCGATCGAGCGGTCGAAGGCTTCGAGCTCGCGGCCGCGCACAGCTTCCATGATCTGGTCGCGCGTGAGCACGCGGCCGGCGCGTTCGGCCATCGCGACCAGCAGGTCGAACTGGTAGGAGGTCAGGTCCGCCGGCTCGCCGCCGACGGTGACCGTGCGCGCGTTGCGGTCGATTTCCAGCGATCCGAAGCGCAGCACGGACGGCGCGCTCGCATCGGCCGCGGTCTCGCCGCGCCGGCGCAGCACTGCGCGAATGCGGGCGAGCAACTCGCGCGGCTCGAAAGGCTTGGGGAGGTAGTCGTCGGCGCCGATCTCGAGACCGATGATGCGGTCCATCGGGTCGCCCTTGGCGGTCAGCATCAGCACCGACACCTTGGCGAGGCCATTGGGCAGCGCGCGGATACGGCGGCAGACCTCCAGGCCGTCGGTGTCCGGCAGCATCAGGTCGAGGATGACGAGGTCGGGCGAACGCTGTTGTAGCTGCTCCAGCCCGCTGGCGCCATCGGCCGCGTGGGTGAAGCCGAAGCCGGATTGCGTCAGGTATTCGCCGACCATCTGCGCGAGGCGGATGTCGTCTTCGATCATCAGGAGTTGGGGGGTGCTCATGGGTTGTCCTTCGCGTTGAGCGCAGCGTATGGAGGTTCTCCCCGCGGCGCCAAGCAGGCTTGAACGCTACGTAAAGTTGGGTAAACGTCGCCGTTGCCTGGTTTTTTATCCCGGCTCGAAAAGCATGGTTTCGCGCTGGGCGTCTGGATGGGGCTGGGCTGCCTTTTCGGCCAGCACGGCGCCAAGTTCGCCGGCCGCCAGCGTGGGATTGTCGTGCCTCGCGCGTTCGAGGATTTCCACCGCCAGCGCGCGCAGCCTTTCCGCCGAAGCCCGCATGCGGGCCTTGAAGGCGTCGTCGTCGAGCCGGTCATTCAGGCTGCGATTGAGTTCGGCAAACCAGGGCAGGGCCGCCTGGTCGAGCATCACCGGCCGGTTGCGCCGGCGGCTGACGCCGGACCACGCGCGCAGGAAGTCCTGCACCGCGAAGTTGAGGCGCTGGCAATCCTGCAGCTCCTCGCGCAGGCTGCCCAGCACCGCCAGGTCGGTGAGCCGCTGCTGGAAGAAGATCTGCGACAGCACGCCCCAGTAGTAGGTGTAATCCCAGATCACCTTGATCGGCAGCACCTCCGGATCGCCGAAGAGCGGGTACTGGTCGGTGTAGAGCGCGAGCGTGCTTTCGTAGAACGAGTGGTAGATCTGGTCGTAGAGCTGCGCCCGCGCCTCCAGCGCGTGTCCGGCGCGGTCGTGCGCGATCAGGTCGGTGATGTAGGTATTGCCCACCGCGATGAAATCGCTGCCCGGCGAGTAGAAGGGATCGAGGAAAAGTCCCGCCTCCCCGGTCAGTGCCCAGCGCTGGCCCGAGAACACCTGCTTGCACCCGTACGAGAAGTCGCGGAAGAAAGCAAAGTCCTGCAGCAGGTGGCGCTTGCCATCGAGGTCATCGTAGAGGCGAGGCTGCCAGGTCCGGAACCACTGCATCGCCTTGTCGAAGGTGTCCATCGTGTCGAGCGGGTGCAGTCGCGGGTCGGCCACGATGCCGACCGAATGCGAGCCCGATGCGAGCGGAATCAGCCAGACCCAGTAGCCCGCGCCGACCAGGTGATTGGTCGAGAGCCAGCGCGCCCGTGGCTCGCAGCGCGTGCGCCATGCCGGGTCGTCGGACCAGTCGTCGATGGTGATGCGCTCGCTGACCCGGAACCACACGGCGTTGCAGTGATGCGCATTGGGCTGCGCGAGCCCGAGCTTGCGCTTGAGCATGCCGGCGCGTCCGCAGGCGTCGATCAGCCAGCGGGCATGCACGATGTGCGTCCCGCCGTCCTGCGACCATTCGATGCGATGCGGCTGGCGCGCGTCGTCGGCCAGCTCGATCACGCGCACCATCGCACTGTCGACGAAGCGCACGCCATTGCGCGCGGCCTCCTCGGCCAGGTAGTTCTCGAAGATGCCGCGGTCGATCTGGTAGCTCGGCACCGAGAGATAGCGGCTGGCGCCGATCTCCATCACCTGGTCGATGTCGCGGCGGCCTTCGCTGAAGAAGAAGCGGAAACCGAACTTGCGCAGTTGGGCGCCATGCATGTGCGGCTGGAGGCCGAGCACCGTGTCGAAGTAATGGGCACCGATTTCGACCGACGACTCGCCCACCTTGTGCGTTGCGTGCGGCACCGGATGCGCGCGGCGCTCCAGCACCACGATGTCGATGTCGGCGAAGCGCTGCTTGAGCTGCAGCGCGAGGGTGAGCCCCGCGAGTCCTCCGCCCATGATCACGACATCGTGCTGGTGGAGGATCGCGGTCATGGCTTCAACTCTGCGCTTCGAGCTGCAGTTCGGGTTGCAGGGCCAACTGCAATGACAGCGCGGCCGACAGCGGCAGCGCGAGCGATTCGGCCTTGCCGCGTGCGAGCGCCTCGAAGAGGGGCAGCGCGTCGGCCATCGCATTGACCCTCAGTGCGCGCGCGGCATCCGAACGGAGAGCCGGCGGTAGCGAAGCGCCTGCCGAGAGCGACCATTCGAATGCCGCGACCGTGCGCTCGGTGCGCTTCGGCGAGATCACCAGCGCGACGGCCAGCAGGTCGCGGCTCGTCGTGATCGACGCGAGCGCGCCCACGGCGGGCATGTCGTAGCCGGCCAGGAGCACGGCACGTTGATCGGCCGCGCATTGCGCCGCGGCTTCGAGCAGGCCCGAAGCGAAGGTGCTCTCGAAGGCCGTCAGCGAGTTGCTTGCCGCCATGCAGCCGGTGCCGATGGTCCAGTAGCCTACGGCCGCGTTGTGCACCGAGTTGTGGAACTTGATCGGCGACAGCAGCTTCGGATCGCTCGCCAGCGTGCTGCACATGTAGTCGTTGATGCCGAGATCGCCATGCGCCGAAGCGAATACGCACGGCAGGTCCGCAGCATTGCGGCCCGAGGCAGCGACCGCGGCGGCTGCGACTTCCAGCGCCAGCGCCACCGTGTCGGGCGCGCGGCGCCTTTCGGCGGGCGCGAGCACTTGCGGCGATGGGCGCTTGGCCGGCGGATCGGACGGCGCGGCTTCGCCACGGAACACGGCGCTCGCGAGTTCCCATCCGGGCAGGCTGGGCGCCCAGAAAGCGGGGCCTTCGATGTAGAGGGTTGGTGTCTTGTATGCTGCGCTCATGCTGCGGCTCCCTTGCCGAAGACCAGCGAGCAGTTGTTGCCGCCGAAGCCGAAGGAATTGCTCAGCGCATAGCGCACCTCGCCGCGAGCGGGCTGCAGCTTGATCTGCGGCCCGCAGTCGGCGTCGAGCGTGGTGGTGTTGACGGTGCCCGGCTTCAGGCCGGTCTCGATCGCCAGCAGGCTGATGACCGCCTCGACGATGCCTGCGGCACCCAGCGTGTGGCCCGTGAAGCCCTTGGTCGAGCTGGCATGGGTCGTCTCGGGGAAGCGCCGCGCCACCAGCGCGCCTTCGACTTCGTCGTTCTTCGTGCTGGCGGTGCCGTGCATGTTGATGTAGTCGATGGCGTCCGTGTTCAGGCCGGCGCGTGCGAGCGCGTCGTCCATGGCCTTTTCGGCGCCCAGGCCCTCGGGGTGGGGCGTCGACATGTGGTGCGCGTCGCTCGCCTCGCCGTAGCCCAGCAGTTCGAGCTTGCCGGGGCCGCGCTCGACCAGCGCGAAGCCGGCGGCCTCGCCCAGGCTGATGCCGTCGCGGCCGGCGTCGAAGGGCCGGCAGGGTTCGGGCGACACCAGTTCGAGCGAATTGAATCCGAACAGCACGCTGCCGCACAGCGTGTCGACGCCGCCGACCACGGCCGCATCGACCAGGCCCAGGCGGATCAGCCGCTCCGCCGACGCAAACACCTTGGCGCTCGATGAGCAGGCGGTCGAGATCGTCTCGGCCGGCCCTTCGAGGCCCAGCGCTTCCTGAACGAACATCGTGAGCGAATGGGGCGTGTGGACCTTGGGGCGCCTCTGGTCGACGGGGAATGCGCCGTCGACGAGCCGGGTGTAGGCCTCCTCGGTCTCGCCAATGCTCGACGTCGAGGTACCGAGGATCAGCGCAATGCGCGCCGGGCCGTAGCGCTTGCGCGCGGCAGCCACCGCTTCCATGAAGCCGTCGGCCTGCAGGCCGAGCCATGCCAGCCGGTTGTTGCGGCAATCCCAGCTCGCCAGCGACTCCGGCAGCCGGAGTTCTTCAAGGCCGTCGACGCGCCCGATCCACGTCGGCAGCGGCGTCGGGCCGAAGTCATTGGCGCGCAGGCCGCTGCGCGACTGTTCGAGTGCCGAGAGGAGGGCGGTCTTGCCCACACCGACCGACGAGGTCGCGGTGAAGGCGCTGATCTGCAGGGGGGGTATGCGTGAAGGTGACACGGTGGAGGCCGGATGGATAAATGACGGTAGCGTGCAAAACATCACAGCGTACCAGCCAGCCGAACCGGTCCGCGTCGGCCAATGTCCCGGTTCGTCGCGAGGTGGGCCTGCGACGCAAGGGCCATGCGCCCTTGCGGAAGGCTCAGGGCAGGGCGCTCAGATGGGCCTGGGCGGCCGTCGCGAGCTTCTGGTCGAAGGTCGCCAGCGGCGCCTTGATCTCCGCCGCGAGCCAGAGGTAGGCCGCGTCGTAGGCCGACAGTGCATAGCGGGCCGCCAGCTGGTACTGCGCGGCCGGATCGACCGGATGCAATTCAAGGTCGTACTCGGCATAGTCGGCCAGCGCCAGCGCGAGGGAATCCGAAGGCCAATCCAGTCGCCGTTTCTTGAGTGCCACGCTGACGATCTCGTGATCGAGCAGGTTCGGCGCATGGAGGCTGAAGCCGACGAGCCGCGCCAAGGCTTCGTCGCGCGTGGGTTCATCAAACAGGATGGCGCTCAGGGCGCTGCAGTCCACCACCAGTGGCGGGCGCATTCGGTACGACGCCGGCGGTTCGGCGACGAAGAGCGGGCTCGGTGCGCCGCTCACCGCGCGTCCCGGTCCGCGCGGATGATGTCGACGGCGTTCGGGCCGGACCCGATGGGCTGTGGAAAGCGGACGCGATGCTCGGCGGCGATCTGTTCGATCGATTTGGAGCCGCGCCGGGTGACGGGGCGGCGGCCCGGGGCGACATCCGAACCTTCGACACTGATGGCCACAGGAAGGGCGGGTGCGGCCGCCGCGCCGGTTTCGTAGGCCGCCTGCTCGATGATGGCCATCAACTCACCTTGCAACGACCGGTGATTGCGCGCCGCGCGCTGCCGGAGTCGTTCAGCCAGATGCTCCGGTACGTCTTTCACGGATAGATTGGCCATGACGCCTCCAAAATGGAGCCATTATGGCGCCATTTCAGAAGGCGCAGTGCTGGAGGCTGGAGCTGTCACCTTGCCATTGCCGGTCGTTCGCGACGCTAGCGCCACCAGCACCAACACCGGCACGCCCAGCGCCGCAGTCCCGACAAAGAACGCGTGGTACCCGTAGAGGTCCACGAACTTGCCTGAGTAGCCCGCGATGAACTTCGGCAGCAGCAGCATCAGCGAACTGAACAGCGCGTACTGCGTCGCCGAGTAAGTGATATTGGTCAGGCTCGACAGGTAGGCGATGAACGCCGCGGACGCGATGCCGCCGGCCAGGTTGTCGGCCGACACCACCAGCACCAGCGCGGTCAGGTCGTGGCCCCGCGTCGCCAGGCCGGCGAAGAGCAGGTTGCTCGCGGCACTCAGCACCGCGCCCAGCATCAGCACCCGCATCACGCCGAGCCGCATCGACAGCACGCCGCCGACGAAGGCGCCGACCAGCGTCATGATCACGCCGTAGATCTTGCTGACCGTCGCGACCTCGTCCTTGGTGAAGCCCATGTCCACATAGAACGGGTTGGCCATGATGCCCATCACCACGTCGCTGATCCGGTAGACGGCGATCAGCGACAGGATCAGCACGGCCTGCCACTGGTAGCGGCGGATGAAGTCGGCGAAGGGTTCGATCAGCACGCTCTGCAGCCAGGCGCCCACCGTCTTGGGCTGGGGCAGGGCGACGCGCGCGGGCTCAGGCGACAGCAGCACCGTGAGCACGCCCACCGCCATCGACGCCGCCATCACGAGGTAGGCGGTCTTCCACGCGTTGTCCTGGTAGCCAGCGAGGCCGGGCAGTTCGGCCCAGGCTGCAACCCAGAGGACGCCGGCGCCGGCCCAGATCATCGCGAGCCGGTAACCCGTCTGGTAGGCGGCGGCCAACGCGGCCTGCTTGCGCGCGGCGGCGGATTCGATGCGGAAGGCGTCGAGCGCGATGTCCTGCGTGGCGGACCCGAAAGCGACCAGCAAGGCGCACCAGACCAGCGGCGGCAGTCCGTCGCGCGGGTCGTTGAAGGCCATGCCGGCGAGTCCCGCGATGACGCCCAGTTGCGCCAGCAGCAGCCAGCCGCGGCGGCGACCGAGCAGCGTGGTCAGTGGAGGGATCGGCAGGCGGTCCACGAGAGGTGCCCAGACCCACTTGAAGCCATAGGCGAGCCCGACCCAGCTCAGGAAGCCGATGGTCGTGCGATCGACTCCCGCCTCGCGCAGCCGGAAGCTCAGCGTGCCGAGCACCAGCAGCAGCGGCAGCCCAGCGGAAAAGCCCAGCGCCAGCATGCGCAGCGTCGCAGGTTCGAGGTAGACCTTGAGCGCGTCGCGCCAGGGCAGGGAAGGTGGGGCTTCGTCAGCCGATGGTGCGGGCATTGAGCAAGTGTCGTTGGGGGCTCCTTATTATTCCCCCATGTGTTTGCTCTGCGAGTTTCATTCCGGTCCCCCGCACGGTCGACGTGCATTCCTGCTGGCGGCGGGCACCTTCGTGGCCGCGCCCGCACTGGCGCAGGTCGACGTCGGCGAGGCGTCGATGGCGCGCAACATCGTCCCTGCGGAGAACATCGAGCAGGCCGGTGTCCAGCAATATCACCAGCTCCTGGCGCAGGCCCGGGCCAAGGGCGCACTCGCTCCCGACAGCAGTGCCCCATTGCAGCGCCTGCGTGCCATTGCCAGGAAGATCATTCCCTTCACCGCCCAGTGGAACCCGCGCGCCGCGTCCTGGAAGTGGGAAGTCAACCTGATCGGCAGCAAGCAGATCAATGCCTTCTGCATGCCGGGCGGCAAGATCGCTTTCTTCACCGGCATCCTCGATCGGTTGAAGCTCACCGACGACGAAATCGCGATGGTCATGGGCCACGAGATGGCGCATGCACTGCGCGAGCATGCGCGGGCGCGGCTTGCGAAGAACGCGGGGACGGGGGCGGTGCTGTCGATCACCGCCCAGTTGCTCGGCCTGGGCCAGGCCGGCGACCTGGCGGCCCGGGCCGGCACCCAGCTCATCACGCTGAAGTTCAGCCGCAGCGATGAGACCGACGCTGACCTGGTCGGCCTCGAACTGGCGGCGCGTGCGGGCTACGACCCGAGGGCTTCGGTGTCGCTGTGGACCAAGATGGCGAAGGCGTCGAAGAGCGAGGGCGCGCTTGGTTTCCTCTCGACGCATCCGAGCGGGCCGGACCGGATCAAGGTGCTGCAGGCGAACGTGCCGAAGGTGGAAGGCCTGTACCAGGCCAGCCGGCGCGGCTGACGCGTCCTGGCGGCCCGAACGCGCGGGCGCCGTCGATCACGAACTTGCTGGACCCGACGGTTGAAGCCGTTGGCACACCCTTTGCATGTCATCTTGTACACAAGACAGGATGCTTGATGATGGTGCATGAAAGGGGCGTGTCCGAGAACGGGCCCGGGACTTCGTTGAAGGCGCTGGCTGCGGCGGCGTGGATCGCCCGGCTGGACTCACCGCTGCGTGGCGCCGGCGAAGGGCCGCTCGCGGGTCTTCGCTTTGCCGCCAAGGACAACATCGACGTCGCCGGTGTGCCCACCACCGCGGCCTGCCCTGCCTTCGCGCGGACGCCGACCGTGCATGCGCACGTGGTGCACCGGCTGCTCGATGCCGGTGCGGATCTGCTGGGCAAGACCAATCTGGACCAGTTCGCCTGCGGCCTCAACGGCACGCGTTCACCTTATGGCGCGGTGCCGAACAGCTTCGATGCGCGCTATGTGTCGGGCGGATCGAGTTCGGGTTCGGCCTATGCGGTGGCGACGGGACAGGTCGATTTCGCGCTGGGCACGGACACGGCGGGCTCAGGCCGTGTGCCCGCGGGGCTCAACAACATCGTCGGCATCAAGCCGTCGCGCGGCTTGCTCAGCGCGCGCGGCGTGGTGCCGGCCGCGCAGAGCGTAGATTGCGTGTCGATCTTCGCGCGCACTGTGGGCGTGGCCGCCCGCGTGCTGCACGCCGCAATGGGCTTCGACGCCGAAGACCCGTACTCGCGCAGTCTCTCGCTCGCGACGCAGACCTTCCCCGCGAGCTTCCGCTTCGGCGTGCCGACGGCGCTGCGCTTCTTTGGCGACAGCCAGTCGACCGCTGCCTTCGACCGCGCCATCGAGCAGATGAAGGCGCTTGGCGGCACACTGGTCGCGATCGACTACGCGCCGCTGGCCGAAGCCGCTGCGCTGCTCTACGACAGTGCGCTGGTCGCCGAACGCTATGCAGCCGTGCGCGAATTCTTCGATGCGCATGAAGCCGAGGTGGTCGAGCCCGTGCGCGGCATCCTCGCGCAGGGCCGCGACTACAGCGCGGCCGACTTCGTCGACGCGCGCGTCAAGCTGCAAGCGCTCGGCCAGCGCGCCGCGGCCATGTGGGGCGACATCGACCTCCTGCTGGTGCCGACCGCGCCCACGCACTACACGATCGAGTCCATGCAGGCGGACCCGGTCGCGCTCAACCGGAATCTCGGCGAGTACACGAACTTCGTGAACCTGCTCGACTACGCCGCCATCTCGGTGCCGGCCAGCCTGCGCGAGGATGGGCTGCCTTTCGGCATCACGCTGATCGGCCGCTGCGGCAGCGACTTCCAGTTGGCCGAACTCGGGCAGCGTTTTCACCACGCGACCGGGCTGCCGCTCGGCGCGACGGATGCGCCGATGCCCGCCCCCGAAACACTACCGGGCATGGCGCCCGCGCAGACGGTCAAGGTCGCCGTCGTCGGCGCGCATCTCTCGGGCATGCCGCTCAACTCGCAGTTGACCGAGCGCGGCGCCCGGCTCCTGGCCGCGACGCACACCGCGCCGTTGTATCGCCTCTACGCCTTGCCCGGCACCGTGCCGCCCAAACCCGGCCTGCTACGGGTGCAGCCCGGCGAGGGCTCTGCCATCGCGCTGGAAATCTGGGAGATGCCGATCACGCACTACGGCAGCTTCGTCGCGCTCATCCCTGCACCGCTGGGCATCGGCAGCCTCACGCTGGCCGATGGCAGCAGCGTGCAGGGCTTCCTGTGCGAAGCGCTCGCGGTGGCGGGTGCCGACGACATCACGCACCTCGGCGGATGGCGTGCCTACATCGCTTCGCGTGCCGCGCTCGCGGCCTGAATCCGTTCAAGAACTGTCACATCACAAACCTTCCGGAGTATTCAATGGCCTTCAAACACACGTTGCCTTCCATCGCCGAACCGGCTTCACGGCGCCAGGTGCTGCAGGCGGGCGCGGCCGGCCTTGCCGTGCTCGCCGCTCCAGCGCTCGTGCGTGCCCAGGCGGCGACCAAGATCCGCATCGGCTACTGGCCCATTGCTGCGGGGCTGCCTTTCTACGCGGCTGTGGAGCAAGGCTTCTTCAAGACCGCCGGCCTCGACGTCGAGGTGCAGCGCTTCGCCGGTGCTCAACAGATCATGGAAGCCATGCTGTCCGAACGCTGCGACGGCAGCGCGAACGGCACGGGCTCCGCCAACATCGCGATCGGCGAGATCGCCGCACCCGGAAGCTTCAAGATCTTCTGCTCGAACCCGAGCAACGCGAAGAACGTGCTCGACCAGATGCTGGTGCCGACGGCCAGCACCGCGAAGACCATGGCCGACCTCAAGGGCAAGCGCGTCGCGTCCGGCCCCGGCATCCAGAACGTGACCCTGGCGAAGACCGTGCTGGAGCGCGGCGGCGCGACCGGCGCCACGGTCGTCGAATTACCGATCGGCCAACACGTGGCCTCGCTCGCCGCCGGGCAGGTCGACGGCTGCTACACGCTGGAGCCGACCGGAACGATCGGCCGCCTCAACGGCAGCACGCGCGTGCTGGAAGCGGGGGTGATCGCCAAGTACGTGCTGGGCGATCCGATGGCGCCGTGGTTCGGAGGCTCGGCTTCGCTGACGTCGGCGTTCATCAAGAAGAACCCCGATGCGGCGAAGAAATTCATCACGGCGTACGGCCAGGGCGTGGCCTTCGTTCGCAACAAGCCGACCGAAGCGCGCCAGTACCTCAAGGGCTATACCGCCATCGAAGGTCCGCTCACCGGCGAGGTGCCGCTGGCGGCCTACACCATGTACAACGAGTTCACGCCGGCCGACGTCGCGTACTTCCAGAAGTTCTTCGACCTGTTCTCGGAAAAAGGCATCTTCTCGTCGCGACTGATGGTCGACTCGATGCTCTACAAGGGGTGATGACATGAGCACCCCTGCACCAACGGGCGCGGCACCATGGGCGCCGCCGGCCACTGCCACGGCCTCCGCGCCGCCGCGCGAATCGCACTGGGTCAAGGCGCTGCCCTTCATCGGCCCGGTGGTGCTCTTCATCATCTGGGACCTGGCCGTGCGGCTGGGCTTCATCAAGGCGATCCTGCTGCCGATGCCTGCGGACACCATCGGCACGCTGCTGTCGGGCCTGGCGGGCGGACCGCTGCTGACCGACTTCGCGGTGACCGTCTGGCGCACTCTGCAAGCCTTCCTCATCGCGGCCATCGTCGGCGTGCCGCTGGGCGTGCTTCTCGGCAGCAACGAGAAGGCCTATCGCAGCGTCGAATTCCTGATCGACTTCTTCCGCTCCACGCCGTCCTCCGCGCTCATCCCGCTGTTCCTGATGATCTTCGGCGTGTCGGACGTCAACAAGGTCGCCATCGCCGCCTTCGGGGCGCTCCTCATCGTGGTGTTCAACAGCGCCTACGGCGTGATGAACGCGCGCAAGCAGCGCGTGATGGCGGCCAAGGTGATGGGCGCGTCGCGCTGGCAGATCTTCCGCGACGTGCTGGTGTGGGAAAGCCTGCAGCCCACCTTCGTCGGCCTGCGCTCGGCGGTCTCGATGGCGCTCGTGATCGTGATCGTGGCCGAGATGTTCATCGGCTCCGACAGCGGCCTCGGCCACCGCATCATCAATTCGCAGCAGGTGATGAACGTGAAGGACATGTACGCGTCGATCCTCGCGGCGGGCGCGCTGGGCTATGCGCTCAACATCCTCTTCCTGCTGGCCGAGCGTCGCATCGTGCACTGGAGCGGGCGATGAGAACCATCGACAACGTCATCAACGGGCCCGTCTATGCCGACGTGCCGAAGCCCGTCTTCACGCCCGGCCCGGCCGGCACGCACATCACCATCCGCGGGCTCACCAAGTACTTCGCCGGCTGGCCGCTGTACGAGAACTTCGACCTCGACATCCCCAAGCAGAAGATCGTCTCGGTCTTCGGCCCCAACGGCTGCGGCAAGTCGACGCTGATCAACATGATCGCCGGGCTGATCCCCATCGATTCGGGTGAGATCCTGTTCGACGGCAAGTCGCTCAAGGACACCAAGATCGGCTACGTGTTCCAGAACTACCGCGAGGCGATGTTCCCGTGGATGCGCACCATCGACAACATCGCCTATCCGCTGAAGCTCGAAGGCCGCTCCAAGGCGGAAGTGGACCGACGGATGCAGGAACTGGTGGCCTCGTTCGACGTCAAGTTCGACCTCAAGCGCTATCCCTACGAGCTGTCGGGCGGGCAGCAGCAGACCGCTTCGATCATGCGGGCGTTGGCGCCGAACCCCGAGGTGCTCTTCCTCGACGAGCCCTTCTCGGCGCTCGATTTCGAAATGACGCTCTTCATCCGCGAGAAACTGCAGGAGGTGTTCATGCAGACCGGCACGACGATGCTGTTGGTCTCGCACGATCTCGAGGAGGCCGTGTACCTGGCCGACCAGGTGCTGCTGCTGACCAAGCGGCCGACCAAGGTCGCGGAGATCCTGGACTACGGCGACGCGCGTCCCCGTACGCTCGAGACGCTGAGCTCGGCCAGCTTCGTGAGCATGAAGAAGCTCAGCCTGGAAATCTTCCAGCGCGAAGTGCGCCGATAGAGGAACCGTCATGACGCCCGCACAGATCGAATCCTATGTCGATGCCACATCGGCCGCGCTGGGACTGCGCTTGCGGCCCGACCATCGTCCCGGCGTCGTGCGTTTTTTCGGGCTGGCCGCGGAGTTCGCCGCGCTCGTTGAAGCGGTCCCGCTCAGCCCGCATGACGAGCTCGCGGTGAACTTCACGCCGGTCACGCCACGGGAGAAGGAGGCATGAGCGTCGATGCGTTGCTCCTGAAGGACGCGTCGACCATGGCTGCCGCCGTGCAGTCCAAGGCGGTCAGCGCCGTGGCGCTCGTGCAGGCCAGCCTCGATCGCATCGAGGCGACGAACGCCCGCGTGAATGCCTTCACCGACGTGGTTCGCGAACGCGCGCTGCGGCGGGCGGCCCAGATCGATGCCTCGCTGTTCTCGGACAGGGGCGCGCGCACCCGCGAGTTGCCGCTGCTCGGCGTGCCCTTCGCGGTGAAGAACCTCTTCGACATCGCCGGCCTGCCGACGCTGGCCGGCTCGAAGATCGAGCGAGAGAGCCCTCCGGCGCGCAGCGACGCTGAGCTGGTCCGTCGGCTCGAGAACGCGGGCGCGGTGCTGGTCGGCGCGCTCAACATGGACGAGTACGCCTACGGCTTCACCACCGAGAACAGCCACGTCGGCGCGGCGCACAACCCTCACGATCTGTCGCGCATCGCCGGCGGCTCGTCGGGTGGCTCGGGCGCCGCGGTGGCGGCGGGGCAGGTGCCGTTGACGCTGGGTTCGGACACCAACGGATCGATCCGCGTGCCGGCCTCGCTGTGCGGCGTGTTCGGCTTGAAGCCGACCTTTGGCCGCCTGCCTCGCACGGGGAGCTATCCCTTCGTGTCGAGCCTCGATCACCTGGGCCCCTTCGCGCGCTCGGTCCGCGATCTGGCGCTGGCCTACGACCTGATGCAGGGGCCGGAAACCGCCGGCCCGCACGATCCCGGCTGCGCGCAGCGCGCGGTCGAGCCGGCGACCCCCGCCATAGGGCGCGGCCTGCAAGGCCTGCGCATCGGCGTGCTCGGCGGCTACTTCCGCGAGCGCGCCCAACCCGAGGCGCTGACCGCCGTCGATGCCGTCGCGCAGGCCTTGGGCGCGAGCCAGACGGTCGAGTTGCCGATGGTGGAAGCCGGGCGTGCTGCCGCCTTCCTCATCACCAATTCCGAAGGCGCGGCGCTGCACCTGCCCGACCTGCGCACTCGCGCCCACGACTTCGAGCCCTTGTCGCGCGATCGCTTTCTCGCTGGTGCGCTGCTTCCGGCCGCCTGGATCGCGCGCGCGCAACGCGTGCGGCGTCTCTACGCGGAGCAGGTCGCACGGCTGTTCGAGCGCTACGACGTGCTGCTCGCCGCCGCCACGCCTTGTGCGGCGACACCCATTGGCGCCGAGTGGTTCGAGATCAACGGCCAGCGCCTTCCGGTGCGCCCCAGCATGGGCGTGCTGACCCAACCCATCTCGTGCATCGGCCTGCCGGTCTGTGCCGTGCCCGTGTGGGGCGCTCACCCGGACCTGCCGATTGGCGTGCAGGTCATCGCGGCGCCATGGCGCGAAGACATCGTGCTGCGCGTTGCCGCCGCACTCGAATCGGCCGGCGTGGCGCTAGCGCCCGTGGCGGCACTCTGACAAGGGAAACGATGAACACCCCCATCAACCTGCCCGAGGTGCTGGCCGAAGTGACAGCCGCCTTCGAGCGCTACGAAGACGCGCTGGTCCACAACAAGGTCGAGATCCTCGACGAACTGTTCTGGAACAGCCCGCACACGCTGCGCTACGGCGCCACCGAGAACCTGTACGGCTACCCGGAGATCCAGGCCTTCCGCGCAGCGCGACCTTCGCAGGGCTTGGCGCGCGAGATCCTGCGCACCGTCATCACCACCTACGGCCACGACTTCGCTACCGCCAACGTCGAATTCCGCCGCGAGGGAAGCACAAAGACGGGGCGCCAGAGCCAGACATGGATGCGCACCGCCCAAGGCTGGCGCGTCGTGGCGGCGCATGTGAGCCTGATGGGCTGATTTCGGCGCCCAAACCGGCTGTTTGCGCTGGTACGGTTTATGCACACCGTCTTGTATCCAAGACAGGACTACCCGGCCCTCCGACCCCTCCCCCATCTTCAGGAGCAATCAGCATGAGCCAGTTCAATCGTCGCGATTCCCTCAAGTCCCTCGCAGCACTGGCCTCCGCCACAACGCTGGGCGGGTGGAGTGCCCTCGCCAACGCGCAGAAGCCGCTGACGGTCGGCGTGATCTACGTCGGCCCGCGCGACGATTACGGCTACAACCAGGCGCATGCGCAGGCGGCGGCCGAACTCAAGAAGATGCCCGGCCTCAAGGTGGTCGAGGAAGAGAACGTGCCCGAGACCGCGGCCGTGCAGAAGACCATGACCGGGATGATTGCGCAGGACGGCGCGTCCCTGCTCTTCCCCACATCCTTCGGCTACTTCGATCCCCACATCCTGGCCGTGGCGCCGAAGAACCCTGACGTGCGCTTCTCGCATTGCGGCGGTCTCTGGACCGAAGGCAAGCATCCCAAGAACGTCGGCAGCTTCTTCGGCTACATCGACGAATGCCAGTTTCTCAACGGCGTGATCGCCGGCCACATGACGAAGAGCAACAAGATCGCCTTCGTCGCCGCCAAGCCGATTCCACAGGTGCTGCGCAACATCAACGCCTTCACGATGGGCGCGCGCTCGGTCAAGCCCGGCATCACCTGCAGCGTGATCTTCACCGGCGACTGGTCGATGGCCGTCAAGGAAGCCGAGGCCACCAACAGCCTCGCCGACCAGGGTTGCGACGTGTTCACGATGCACGTCGACGGCCCCAAGGTGATCGTCGAGACGGCCGCCAAGCGCGGCAAGATGGTGTGCGGCTACCACGCGAGCCAAGCCAAGCTGGCGCCCAACGCGTACCTCACCGGTGCCGAGTGGAACTGGCTCACGGCCTACAAGACCGTCGTCGAGGCAGCGCAGACCGGCAAGCCGCATCCCAACTTCCTGCGCGGGGGATTGAAGGAGGGCTACGTGAAGATGTCGCCCTACGGCCCGATGGTCACCGACGCGGCGAAGAAGAACGCCGACGACATCAAGGCCAAGATGCTCGCCGGCACCTTCGACATCTTCAGCGGACCGCTGAAGGACAACAAGGGTGCGGTCGTCATCGCGGGCGGCAAGACGCTCAAGCAGACGGACCTGGAGTTGGAAAAGATGAACTATCTCGTCGAAGGTGTTGTCGGCTCCATCGGATAAGCATCCCCGCACTGCGAGCCGACGATGCGCAACGCGTTGAAAGAAATCGCACTGCCGGTATTCGCCATCGCGGCGGCGCTGCTCCTGTTCGGCGTATTCGTGTGGTTTGCAGGCGTGAGTCCGGTGGAGGTGTGGATCATCCTGTTCAAGGGAGCTTTCGGCGACTGGTTCTCGTGGCAGAACACGCTGCAGCGGGCGGCGCCGTTGATGCTCACCGCGCTCTGTGTCGCGATCCCTGCGCGTGCGGGTCTGGTGATCATCGGCGGCGAGGGCGCGGTCGTGCTGGGCGGACTCGCCTGCGCGGCCCTGCCCTACCTGCTGCCGCTCCCGGCCAACATCGTGGGCACCGTGGCGCTTTGCATTGCGGGCGCTATTGCCGGCGCCGCGTGGATCGCCCTGGCGGGCTGGCTGCGCCAATACCGCGGCATCAACGAAACCATCAGCAGCCTGTTGCTCGCGTACGTCGCGATCGGCCTCTTCAAGCACGTGGTCGAAGGTGTGCTGCGTGATCCGGCGAGCCTCAACAAGCCTGCGACGCGCTCGCTCGCGGATGGGTTGTCCATCGGCGGTATCGGCGGTTCCGATGTGCACTGGGGGCTGGCGATCGGCGTGGTCGCGTGCCTGGTCTCGGGGCTCTGGCTGCGGGCCACCGCGTCGGGCTTCTCCGTTCGCGTGGTCGGCGGCAATCCCCGCACCGCTCAGTTGGTGGGCTTGCCGGCCAACCGGCTGATCCTCGCAGCCTGCGGGCTGGGCGGCGCCTGCGCTGGCGTGGCCGGCGCGGTGGAAGTGGCGGCGGTGCATACCAACGCCAATGCGTCGCTGATCGCGGGCTATGGCTATGCGGGCATCCTGGTGTCCTTCATCGCGCGTCACAACCCGGTGGCCGTGATTCCCGTCGCGATCCTGTTCGGCGGCTTCGGCGCCGCGGGCAGCCTGCTGCAAAGGCGGCTCGGCCTTCCCGACGCGTCGGTGCTGGTGCTCCAGGGCATGGCCTTCGTGCTCATCCTGGCGAGCGAAGGCCTGCGCATGATCGACTGGAAGGCATTGTTGAAAAATCGCGCGCCGCACATCTCGCCCACTGCGCCTCTGGCGAAGGAGGCCGCGCAATGACCGCCGACCAATGGATCGCGCTCGTCGCCGGCATCGTCGGCGGCGCATTGCGCGTCGGCGCGCCCTTCCTCTTCGTGAGCCTCGGCGAGTGCCTGACCGAGAAATCGGGCCGCATCAACCTCGGCCTCGAAGGGGTGCTCGTGCTGTCAGCGATGGCTTCGTTCGGTGGTGCATGGCTGACCGATTCCGCTTGGCTCGGCGTGTTGATCGGTGGCGTGGTTGGCGCGATGCTCGCCTTGCTGCACGGTCTGCTGTGTTCGCTCGACCGCGTCAATGACGTCGCGACGGGCATCGCGCTGATGCTGTTCGGCACGGGGCTCGCTTTCTATCTGGGCAAGCCGCTGATCCAGCCGCAGGCGCCGCAGCTGCCGTCCATTCCGCTGGGCAACTGGAGCGACAACCCGGTGATCCGCTCGGCGCTGCAGGTGAATTCTCTGGTGCCCATCGGCATCGTCCTTGCGGTGCTCCTGTGGTGGGGATTTGCGCACACGCGCGCAGGGCTCCTCGTGCGCATGGCGGGCGATTCGGCGAACGCGACGCGCGCGCTCGGCTACTCGGTCGCCGGCCTGCGCATCGCGGCGACCACCGCGGGCGGCTTCATCGCGGGGCTGGGCGGCGCATCGCTCACGCTGTTCTATCCGGGAAGCTGGAACGAGGGCATCTCCAGCGGGCAGGGCCTGATCGCGGTGGCGCTCGTGATCTTCGCGCGCTGGAGCCCGCTGCGTTGCATCGGCGCGGCGCTGCTCTTCGGAGGGGCGGGCGCGATCGGACCGGCGTTGCAATCGATCGGCGTCGGCTGGGGTTACCACCTCTTCAACACGGTGCCCTATGTGCTCACGCTGGTCATCCTCGTGCTGACCTGCAAGCCGGGCAGCGTGGCCGTCGGAAGCCCCGGCGAGCTGTCTTCCACGCGTTGAACCGTCGCCCCATGAGTCCCTCCGCCACGCCACCCGATCTCTTCGTTGCCGCGGACCCGTATCCGTGGCCTTACAACGGCGCGCTCCGGCCCGACAACACAGCGCTGATCGTGATCGACATGCAGACGGACTTCTGCGGCAAGGGCGGCTATGTCGACGTGATGGGCTATGACCTCTCGCTGGTGCAAGCGCCGATCGAGCCGATCGCTCGCGTGTTGGCGCGGTTGAGGCCGCTGGGATTCCACATCATCCACACGCGCGAGGGGCATCGACCCGATCTCGCCGACCTGCCGGCCAACAAGCGCTGGCGTTCGCGTCAGATCGGCGCCGAGGGCGTGGGCATCGGCGACGCGGGGCCGTGCGGGCGCATCCTGGTGCGCGGCGAGCCGGGGTGGGACATCATCCCGGCGCTGGCGCCGCTCGATGGCGAGGTGATCATCGACAAGCCCGGCAAGGGCTCCTTCTATGCGACGGATCTCGAACTCGTGCTGCGCACGCGCGGCATCGAGACCCTGATCCTCGCCGGCATCACGACCGACGTGTGCGTGCACACGACGATGCGCGACGCCAATGACCGCGGCTTCGAGTGCCTGCTGCTGTCGGACTGCACGGCGGCCACCGACCACGGCAACCATCTGGCGGCGCTCAAGATGATCACCATGCAGGGCGGTGTGTTCGGCGCGCATGCGCCTTCGGGCGCCTTGCTCGACGCGCTGTCGGCGTTTTAGAACGGAGAGCCTCCGCATCATGATCGCGCCCGTCGACCCGCTGCCCCCCACCACCGGCGCGCTGGCGCTGGACACCTACGAGCTGACCAAGCGCTTCGGCAGCTTCACGGCGATGGACCGGGTGACGATGCATGTCGAGCCCGGCACCGTGCATGCCTTGCTCGGCGAGAACGGCGCGGGCAAGAGCACGCTGGTGAAGTGCGTGGCGGGTTTCCAGCGGGCCGAGGAGGGGAGCATCCTCATCGACGGCCGGGAGCAGGACATCGCAAACCCGATCGTCGCGCGCGCGCTCGGCATCGGCATGGTCTATCAGCACTTCACGTTGGCGCCGGGCATGACGGTGGCGGAGAACCTGTTGCTGGCGGGCGGCAAGACGCCGGCCGTGATCGACTGGAAGTCCACGCGTGCCGAGCTCAAGGCGTTCCTCGCGACCACGCCCTTCAGCCTGGACCTCGACATGCGGCCCTCCGAGCTGGCGGCGGGCGAGAAGCAGAAGCTGGAGTTGCTGAAGCAGCTCTACCTCAAGCCGCGCCTGCTGATCCTGGACGAGCCGACCTCGGTGCTGACACCGCAGGAAGCCGACGAGGTGCTGGGCCACGTGCGCGAGTTCGCGCGAAGCGGCCTGTGCACGGTGCTGATCATCACGCACAAGTTTCGCGAGGTGATGTCGTATGCCGACAGCGTGACGGTGTTGCGTCGTGGCAAGGCGGTGCACCACTGCAAGGTGTCCGAGACGAATCCTGCGAGGCTCGCGGCGGCGATGATGGGCGAGGGCGAAGCGCCGCCGCCCGAAGGCGACACGGCAGCGCCGATCGGGCGTGCGCTGCATTCGATGAGCGACACAGCTGTGGATGCGCCCGTTGCATTGCGGGTCGAAGGGTTGCAGGCGCAGGGCGATCGGGGGACGTTGGCGGTGCACGACCTGAGCCTCAGCGTGCGGTCGGGCGAGATCCTGGGCGTAGCGGGTGTCTCGGGCAATGGCCAGCGCGAGCTGGTGGAAGCGTTGGTGGGTCAGCGGCCCAGGCTCGCAGGGAAGGTATCGGTGATGGGCGAGCCCTACGCCGCCCGCCGCGAAGAGAACCGGCGCCTGAAGGTACGAAGCCTCCCCGAGGAGCCATTGCGCAACGCCTGCGTCGGCGATCTGAGCGTGGCGGAGAACATGGCGCTGCGTGATTTCGATCAGCCGCCGTTGGCCTGGAAGGCACTCGGTGCCGGGGTGCTCAACTTTCCGTTGTGGCGCAGCAGGGCGCGCGAGTGGATTGCCGAGTATGGGGTCAAGACGCAGGGGGAGGGGGCGCCGATTCGATCGCTTTCTGGGGGTAACGTGCAGCGAGCAGTGTTGGCGCGAGAACTGGCGGGGGACATCAATGTGCTGATCGCGGCGAATCCCGTGTTCGGACTGGACTTCGCGGCAGTCGCGGAGATTCACAGCCGCATCGTGCAGGTGCGGGCGCGTGGCGGGGCTGTCCTGCTGATCAGCGAAGACCTCGATGAACTGCTCGAGATGGCGGATCGAATCGTCGTCATGAGCGAAGGACGCGTGGTGTTCGAGTCCGCCGCGGCCACGGCCGAAAGACATGTACTGGGAGCTCACATGGGGGGTGGGGATCACTCTGCGGTGTCTTCATGATGCAAATAGACGCCAACCCCTTCGCCTACGAATTCGATCTGGCCAAGACAGCGCTGGTCCTCATCGACATGCAGAGGGATTTCATAGAACCGGGCGGATTCGGCGAAACCCTGGGCAACGATGTCTCGCTGCTCGAAGCCATCGTGCCAGCGACGAAGAAGACGCTCGAAGCCTGGCGCGAAGCAGGCGGCCTGGTGGTGCACACGCGCGAGGCACACAAGCCAGATCTTTCGGACTGCCCACCGGCGAAGCGCAATCGCGGCAGCCCGACCCTGCGCATCGGTGACGAAGGTCCGATGGGGCGCATCCTCGTGATGGGAGAACCGGGCAACCAGATCATCGACGCCCTCGCGCCCATCGAAGGCGAGATCGTCGTCGACAAGCCTGGCAAGGGCGCGTTCTACGCCACCGGCTTGCACGAGATGCTGAAGCGGCGCGGCATCACCCATCTGCTGTTCGGCGGCGTGACCACCGAGGTCTGCGTGCAGACCAGCATGCGCGAAGCCAATGACCGCGGCTACGACTGCCTGCTGCTGGAAGACTGCACCGAGAGCTACTTTCCTGCCTTCAAGGCAGCAGCCGTCGAGATGATCCGCGCCCAGGGCGCCATCGTCGGCTGGACGGCACCGAGCGCCGCGCTGTTGGATGCGCTCCGCAAGCACTAACATCCCCACGTGTCCTCTGTCCGATCTCCTGCCGCTCCCGCCGAGCCCGTGGCTCCAGATCCCGCGTTTCGTACGCGAGCCGATCAGGTCTATGCCCAGCTCAAGCGCGACGTGGCCGAATTCAGCCTCGTCCCCGGCGATCGCTTTACCGAGAACGAAATCAGCGAACGGCTCGGTGTCTCGCGCACGCCAGTGCGGCAGGCGCTGTTCCGGCTGCAACAGGAAGGGTTCGTCGAAGTGCTGTTTCGCAGCGGCTGGCGCGTGCTGCCCTTCGACTTCGACCAGTTCGAGCAGCTCTACGACCTCCGGATGGTGCTGGAGACCACGGCCGTGCATCGGCTTTGCGAAAGTGACCATCGCGTCGATCGCAGCCTGGTCGAGGCGCTGGCCGGCATCTGGCTCGTGCCGGCGGCGCAGCGCAGTTCGGACACCGTGCAGGTGGCGCAGTGGGACGAGGCTTTTCACTGCGCGCTCGTTGCCGCCGCCGGCAACGCCGAGATGGCGCGTGTGCACCGCGACGTGACCGACCGCATCCGCATCATTCGCCGGTTGGACTTCACCAAGCAGCCGCGCATCGACGCCACCTACGACGAGCACGCCAAGATCCTGAAGGCGATCCGCGCGAATCGGGGCGATCAGGCCGCGATGCTGCTGCGCGCGCACATCGAGACCAGCCAGTCCGAAGTGCGCAAGATCACGCTGCACCAGGTGCACATGGCGCGGCATGCGGGCCGCCCGCCGCCGCCCGGGCGCTGAATCAGTCCGCGGTGATGCCGCCGCGCTGAACCACGTCGGACCAACGCCGGCCGTCCTTCTGGATCAGCGCGCCGAATTCCTCGGGTGTCGACGCGGACGGCACCATGCCTTGCGCCTCGAAAGCGGTCGCGACTTCGGGCAGCTTCAGGATCGCGCCGATCTCCCTGTTGAGGCGGGCGACCACGGCGGGCGATGCTCCCTTGGGCGCGAGCACGCCGTACCACATGTCGACGTTGCCTCCCTGGATGCCGGCCTCGGCCAGCGTCGGCACGTTGGGCAACTGAGGCAGGCGCTTGTCGCTGCCGGTCGCGATCGCCCTCAGCTTGCCGGCCTGGATGTGCTGCAGCGCGACGTGCACTGGCAGGAACATGTAGTCGATGCGCCCGCCCAGCAGGTCCGTGACCGCGCCGGCCGTGCCCTTGTAAGGCACGTGCAGCATCTCGGTGCCGGTGTTCTGCATGAGCAAGGCCATCGAAAGATGGTGAGGCGTTCCGACGCCGGGCGTCGCATAGGTCAGCTTGCCGGGCTCCGCCTTCGCGGCCGCCACCATCTGGGCCACCGAAGTGGTCTTCTGCACGTTGGGATTGGTCACCAGCAACAGCGTGCCCCAGGAAGTGAGCGACACAGGCGTGAAGTCGGCGACGGGGTCGTAGGCGAGCGACTTGTAGAGGCTCTTGTTCATCACCAGCGTGTTGACCTGCACCATGAGCGTGTAGCCGTCGGGTTTGGCGCGCGCCACCTTCTCGCTGCCGATGTTGCCGCTGGCGCCGGGCACGTTGTCGACGATCACAGGCTGGCCGAGCGCGGCGGGCAAGCGCACGGACAGCTGGCGCGCGATCAGGTCGATGCCCGTTCCGGGGGTGTAGGGCACCACCAGCGTGATCGGCTGGTCGGGCCAGGCATGCGCAGCCACGGCGCTGACGGCCATCGCGAGGGTGGCGAGGATCTTCTGCAATGGGCGCATCGGGGTCTCCGTGTCGTTCTGAATGTCGTGTCTCAAAGGTAGGAAGGGCGAGACTTCAAAGCCGCCGGCTCGTAGCCCGCCACCCGCTTGTAGTTGTCGGAAATGGCTTGCAGTTCCTGCTGCGTCACGAAATCTTCCAGCCGGTCGAAGCGTTGCCCGCCGGAGCGCTCGAACACCTCGCGCAGGATCGCGTCGGGTGGATTGCTGCGGTTGGTGAGCACGACGTTGGTGGTCGCTTTCACGCGCACGCGGTCGTAGTCTTCCAGCGCTGCGTTGCCGACGCCCAGCTTGTGCAGCGCACCCGCGAGATAGCGCGCGTCGATGACCGCCTGCCCGGCGCCGTTCGAGCCGCGCGGCACCATCGGATGCGCAGCGTCGCCCAGCAGCGTGAGCCGGCCGTGGGTCCACTTCGGCAGCGGGTCCTGGTCGACCATCGGGTATTCGAGGATCGAGTCGGACGAGCGGATCAGCGCCGGCACGTCGAGCCAGTCGAAGTGCCAGTCCTCGAAGGCCGGGAGAAAGTCTTCGAGCCGACCGGCGCGGCTCCAGTCCTGGAGTGCCGGCTGCGGTGCGTGGATCTCGGCGACCCAGTTGACGAGCTGGTTGCCTTCGTCGTCCACGTTGTCGCGGATCGGGTAGATCACCATCTTGCCCTGGTCGAGCCAACCCGCGCGCACCATGCTCGCACCCGAGAGAAAAGGCTTGTGCTTTGCTGTGCCGCGCCACATGTTGACGCCCGAGTAGCGCGGCGCGCCTTCGTTCGGATAGAACTGCTTGCGCAGCACCGAATGGATGCCGTCGCAGCCTACGGCCACCGAACCGCGCACGCTGGGCAAGGGCGAGCCGTCCGGCGCGGTGAAGCGCGCGGTGACGCCGGTGTCGTCCTGGTCCACGCCGGCACAGCGATGGCCGCAGACCACGGCATCCGCGCCGAGTCGCTCGCGCGTCGCTTCGAGCAGCGCGGTGTGAAGGTCGCCGCGATGGATGGAGTACTGGGGCCAGTCGTAGCCCGCGGCGATGCCGGCGGCTTCGCGAAACACCAACTGGCCATGCGAATTGAAGAACACGGCCTCCTGGGTGCGCACGCCCACCGAATCGAGCGCGGGCATCAGGCCCAGTTCGCTCAGTTCGCGCACCGCATGCGGCAGCAGGTTGATGCCCACGCCGAGGGGCTTCAGTTCGGGCACTGCGTCGTAGACCCGGCACGCGATGCCGGCCTGATGCAGGCTCAATGCCAGGGTCAGTCCGCCGATGCCGGCGCCCAGCACGATGACTTCGGTTTGCTTGCTCATGTCTTGTTTCCGCTTTTCCTGATTCAAGGAAAAGCGGATTAGACAGAGTCGTCGATCATTTGGGAAGTTTAGATATCGTATGGATCTATCATGAAGTCGTATGAATCTATCCGTCCGCCAGATGCGTGCGTTCCTGCACGTCGCCCGCGTCGGCAACTTCACTCGCGCGGCCGAGCTGGCGCACATGACGCAGGCCGGCCTGAGCACGCTGGTGCGCGAGATGGAGCGCCAGCTGGGCTGCCGCCTCTTTGATCGCACCACGCGCATGGTCAGTCTCACGGCGGCGGGGCGGCGGCTGCTGCCGGTGGTCGAAAGAGTCGTGACGGATCTGGACGACGTCACCGCGCAGCTCGGCGTCGAAGGTGACGCGGCGCGCCAGACACTGCGCATCGCCGCCACGCCACTGGTGTCATCCCACCTCCTGCCGCAGGTCTTCCATCGGTTCCGTGAAAGCCACCCGTCGGTCAGCCTGAAGCTGTTCGACGCCGACCTGCGTGACGTCGAGGCGATGGTCACGAGCGGTGAGGCGGACATGGGGCTGGGCTTTTTCTTCAAGGGCGCGCCGGGACTGGATCGAGCGCCGGTCGGGCGCTTCCACTTGATGCGGGTGGCCGCGGCGGAGTCGGAGCAGGCCTCGCTCGTCACGGGCACCGCGCCCTGGTCGGCGCTGCGCTCCGCCGAGCTGATCGGGCTGCCGCAGAGCAATCCGATCCAGAAGGTCATCGACGTGCACCTGGGCGCAATCGGTCGGGCCGACGCGCAACGGCAGGCCTTCAACTTCTTCGGCACGCTGATCTCGATGGTCGAGTCGGGATTCGGCACCGCCGTGATGCCGACCTTCGCCCTGGCGGCCTGCCGGCGGCACCGCGTGCGCACCGACGTGCTGGTCAAGCCGAAGGTGGAGCTGGATTTCTATCGCATCACCAAGCGAGGCGCGCACGAGAGCGAGGCCATGCGCTCGTTCAGCGACACCCTGGTGAAGGCGCTGCCCGCTCTGTCGCGCTAGCGAACGAGGATGGGCGCGGCGCGCTTCACAGCGTGAAGTCGTAGTCCACCGTGATCGGTGCGTGGTCGCTGAACTTGATGGTCTTGAAGATCGATTCGTGGCGCGCGAGCTTGCCGAGCTTCGGCGTCGCCAGGTGGTAGTCCAGCCGCCACCCCACGTTCTTGGCGTAGGCCTGGCCGCGATTGCTCCACCAGGTGTAGGCCTCGTCGGTGGTGTCGGGCTTGAGCATGCGGTAGACGTCGACCAGGCCGGCGCCCGCCGCGCCGGCGTCGAGCAGGTTCGTCATCCAGGCGCGTTCCTCGGGCAAGAAGCCGCTGTTCTTTTGGTTGCCGCGCCAGTTCTTCAGGTCGATCTCCTTGTGGGCGATGTTGATGTCGCCGCACAGAATGAAGTCGCGCTCGCGCTTCAACGCGATCAAGTGGGGGAAGAAGCCCTTCAGGAAACGGAACTTGGCCGCCTGCCGCTCTTCGCCGGAGGACCCGCTCGGGAAATAGCAGCTGATGATCGACAGCTTGCGTTTCGGCGTGTCGAAGCGCAGTTCGAGGTAGCGGCCTTCGGCGTCGAACTCGCGATCTCCCCAGCCGACGACCACGTCGCTGGGCGCATGCTTCGAATAGATGGCGGTTCCCGCGTAGCCCTTTTTTTCTGCGAAATGAAAGTGGCCCTTGAGCCCCGCCATCTCCTCGAAGCGGCCTTCGATGTCGCTCGCCTGGACGCGGATCTCCTGCATGCAAATACAATCCGGCGCCAGTTCGGCGACCCAGTCGGCGACACCTTTGGTGGCAGCCGATCGAAGGCCGTTGAGGTTGAGGCTGGTCAGTTTGAACACAAGGACATTCCCTATGGCTGAAGAGATTGGAGAAGGCGGCGCGCTCGCACAGGAGTTCGTGCAGTTCGCGCTGGAGTCGGGGGTGCTGCGTTTCGGCCAGTTCAAGACCAAGGCCGGTCGCATGAGCCCCTATTTTTTCAACGCGGGCCTGTTCGACGATGGCGCCAAGATCGCGCGGCTCGCGGGATTCTATGCAGACCGGTTGCTTGCCAGCGGCCTGGAGTTCGACATGATCTTCGGGCCGGCCTACAAGGGCATTCCGTTGGGCGCCACGGTCGCGGCCGAACTTGCGCGCCGGGGGCGCAACGTGCCCTTTGCGTACAACCGCAAGGAAGCCAAGGATCACGGCGAGGGCGGCACGCTGGTCGGCGCACCGCTCGAGGGGCGTGTGCTGATCGTCGACGACGTGATGTCGGCCGGCACCGCGGTGCGCGAATCGATCGCCGCCATCCGTGGCGCCGGCGCCACGCCGCATGCCGTCGCCATCGCGCTGGATCGCCAGGAGAAAGCGACCGAAAACGGCGTGGATGTGGACCACAGCGCTGTGCAATACGTCCGCGACCAGCTCGGCCTCCAAGTAATTGCCATCGCAACGCTTGACGACTTGTTACAGTACCTCTCAGGCCGCGCGGATGATGAACTGGGCGCCCACCGCCAGGGAGTGCTGGCGTACAGGGCCCGGTACGGCGCAGGCTGATGCAACCTGTCTGAAGGATTGACATTGGCGAGAACCCAAGCACTGTATGCATCTCTGGCGCTCTCGCTGGCTGCGGCCGGTGCGGTGCACGCACAACCTCAGGCCGGCGCGCGTCCTGCGACCGGCGACGCGGGGTCGGGTCCCAGCATCTACAGCTGCACCGACGCGAAGGGCCGCACGATCACCGCGGACCGGCCGATCCCCGATTGCATCGACCGCGAGCAGCGCGAACTGAATCCGAGCGGCACCACGCGGCGCAAGCTCGAGCCCACCTACACGGCGCGCGAACAGGCCGAGCGGGAGGAGCGCGAGCGCCAGGCGCAACTGCTGGCCGCCCGCCAGTTGGAGGAGCGGCGGCGCGAACGCGCGCTGCTGATCCGCTACCCGACGCCCATGGCGCACGACCGGGAACGCGCAGAAGCGCTGGTCCAGATCGACGCGGTGATCCAGGCCGCCAAGAAGCGACTGGGCGAGCTCGCCGACGAGCGCAAGCGAATCGACGATGAACTGGAGTTCTACAAGAAGGACCCGAGCAAGGCGCCCGATTCGATCCGCCGCAAGGTCGAGGACAACGCGCGCAGTGTGGCGGTCCAGAATCGTTTCATCGGCGAACAGGAAGACGAGAAGAAGCGCGTGAACGTTCGCTTCGACGAGGAGCAGGCGCGGCTCAAGCCCCTGTGGGCGGCGAAATAGGCTCGCCCCCAGGCTTGCCCACTTCGTGTGGCCGCCCACCCCCTGCCGGGGGCAACACCTGCGGCCCGGCTGAGCCGGATCCGCGGTGTTCCGCGAAAGGGCCGCGCTTTGCGGGCCCTTGTAGGGTTCAGCCTAGCTTGGCTTTGAGGAGGGCGTTGACTTGGGCGGGGTTGGCCTTGCCTTGGCTGGCTTTCATGACCTGGCCGACCAGGGCGTTGAAGGCCTTGTCCTTGCCGGCGCGGTATTCGTCGATGTTCTTCTGGTTGGTGGCCAGGACGCCGTCGATGATCCTCTCCAGGGCGCCGCTGTCGCTCATCTGCTTGAGGCCCTTGGCTTCGATGACGGCGTCGACGTCCTGGCTTTCGCCAGTCCAGAGGGTGTCGAAGACCGTGCGTGCGGCGTTGTTCGAGATGGTGTCGTCGCTGATGCGCTGGATCAGCTTGGCAAGCTGTGCCGCGGTGACCGGCGCATCGGTGATGGCGATGTCCTGCTGATTGAGGCGTCGGGCGATCTCGCCGGTGATCCAGTTGCTGGCCAGCTTGGGCGCGGCGCCCGCGCTCACGGCGGCGTCGAAATAGCTGGCGAGAGCCGGGCTCTGCGTGAGCTGCGTGGCGTCGTATTCCGAGAGGCCGTGCTGCTGCACGTAGCGCTCGGCCATCGCGCGCGGCAGCTCGGGCATCTCGGCGCGCACGCGCTCGATCCACTCGGCGGCGATCGCCAGCGGCGGCAGGTCGGGGTCGGGGAAGTAGCGGTAGTCGGCCGCGTCTTCCTTGGTGCGCATGGCGCGGGTCTCGCCGGTGTCGGGGTCGAACAGCACCGTGGCCTGCTGGATCTGGCGGCCTTCCTCGATCTCCTCGATCTGCCAGCGGATCTCGTAGTCGATCGCCTGCTGCATGAACTTGAAGCTGTTGAGGTTCTTGATCTCGCGGCGGGTGCCCAGCGGCGAGCCGGGCTTGCGCACCGACACGTTGGCGTCGCAGCGGAAGCTGCCTTCCTGCATGTTGCCGTCGCAGATGCCGATCCAGGTCACGATCTTGTGCAATTCGCGCGCATAGGCCACGGCCTCGGCGGTGGAGCGCATGTCGGGCTCGGTCACGATCTCCAGCAGGGGCGTGCCGGCGCGGTTCAGGTCGATGCCCGACTGGCCGATGAAGTCCTCGTGCAGCGACTTGCCCGCGTCTTCCTCCAAGTGCGCGCGCACCAGGCGCACGGTCTTCTTCTCGTCGCCCAGGAAGAAGCTCACCGAGCCGCCCTGGACGACGGGAATCTCGAACTGGCTGATCTGGTAGCCCTTGGGCAGGTCGGGGTAGAAGTAGTTCTTGCGCGCGAACACGCTGCGCGGCGCGATGTGCGAGCCGAGCGCGAGGCCGAGGCGGATGGCGCGTTCGACGGCGCCCTTGTTCATGACCGGCAAGGTGCCCGGCAATGCCAGGTCGACCGCGCAGGCCTGGGTGTTCGGTTCGGCGCCGAAGGCGGTGGACGCGCGGCTGAAGATCTTCGACGCGGTGGAAAGCTGCGCGTGGGTCTCGAAGCCGATGATGACTTCGTAGCCGCGCACCAGCGGGCCGGTCGGACGTCCGCTCTGCGCGGCTTCGAAAGTGTTGATTTCGCTCATGTCAGTTCTTCGCCATCAATAGCCGGCCGGCACACGCTGGTGCCAGTCGGTGGCTTGCTGGAAGCGGTGCGCGGCATTGAGCAGCCGGGCTTCGTCCAGGTAGTTGCCGATGAGTTGCACGCCGACGGGCATGCCGCCGTCGAAGCCTGCAGGCACGCTCATGCCGGGGAGGCCGGCGAGAGAGGCGGGCAGCGTGAAGATGTCGGCGAGGTAGTCGGCGACCGGGTCGCCGCCGTGCTCGCCGAGCTTCCATGCCACCGTGGGCGCGGCCGGGCCGGCGATGACATCGCACTGCCTGAAGGCCTGCTGGAAGTCGTCCGCGATCATGCGGCGCACCTTTTGCGCTTGCAGGTAGTAGGCGTCGTAGTAGCCGTGGGAAAGCACGTAGGTGCCGATCATGATGCGGCGCTTGACCTCGTCGCCGAAGCCTTCCTCCCGCGTCTGCGCGTACATGTCGGCGAGATCGCGGTAGTTGCTGGCGCGATGCCCGAACTTGACGCCGTCGAATCGGCTCAGGTTGCTCGATGCCTCGGCGGCGGCCAGGATGTAGTAGACGGGAATCGACAGTTCGGTGCGCGGCAGCGTGATCTCGACGCGGCGTGCGCCGAGCTTTTCGTACTCGGCCAACGCCGTGTCGACCACCGCGCGCACGCCCGGTGCGACGCCGTCGCCGAGGAACTCCTTGGGCACGCCGATGCGAAGGCCTTCCAGCGAATCGCCGAGGCGGCGCGAGAAGTCTTCCGCCGGCTTGTCCAGCGAAGTCGAATCGCGGTCCGGATCGGGCCCGCACATCGCGGAGAGCAGCAGGGCGCAATCCTCGGCCGACCGGGCCATGGGGCCGGCCTGGTCGAGGCTCGACGCGAAAGCCACCATGCCGTAGCGCGAGGCGCGACCGTAGGTCGGCTTGATGCCGGTCACGCCGCAGAACGACGCCGGCTGGCGGATCGAGCCGCCGGTGTCGGTGCCGGTCGCGGCCGGCGCCAGGCGCGCCGCGACGACGGCCGCGCTGCCGCCCGATGAACCGCCGGGAATGCGCGCCCGGTCCCAGGGGTTGCGCACAGGCACCGCGCTGTCGAAGCCGAGGGCGGGCACGGCGACGTTCTCGTTGGCCGAACCCATCGCGAATTCGTCGCAACTCAGCTTGCCGAGCGTCACGGCGCCGGCTTCGGCGAGGCGGCGCACAACGGTCGCGTCGAAGGGTGAGCGGTAGCCCGCCAGGATGCGCGAACCGGCCGTGGTCGGCAGATCGGCGGTGACGAAGATGTCCTTGTGCGCGATCGGCACGCCGGCCAGCGCCGGCGCATTGCCGGCAGCGATCCGCGCGTCGGCCGCGCGGGCTTGGGTCAGCGTCAATTCTTCGTCGAGCGCCACGAAAGTGCCAAGATCCTGATGCTTCCGGATGCGGGTGAGATGGTGCTGCGCGGCCTCGACCGCCGAGACCTTGCGCTCGCGCAGGGCCTTTGTGAGCTCCGCCACGCCCATCTGATGCAGTTCGGCGCTCATTCGATCACCTTCGGGACGAGGAACAGGCCGTTTTCGACCGCCGGCGCGCTGCGCTGGTTGGCCTCGCGGTTGTTCGGTTCGGTGACGACGTCTTCGGCGAGGCGAAGCGTCACGTCGTCGACCGTGGCGACCGGATGCGCGAGCGGCTCGACACCCGCGGTGTCGACCGCCCGCATCTGCTCGACCAGGTCAAAGAAGCCGTTGATCTGGCCCAGCATGCGCTCGCTTTCGTCGGGAGCTAGCTGGAGCCGGGCAAGCGAGGCGATGCGCGCGATATCGGAAGAAGTGAGGGACATCGGAAAAAGAGGCTGGCGGCCGTGAAAACATGGGCACTCGGAACCCGCAAAAAGGGCGCCAAAACGCTGGAGTGCCAGGGGATTCGGGTATTATCCCGCCTTTGCCGCAACCCCCGCGAACGCGGCGGCATTTGCCGCAAAAACGATTCAAACCACCCCGTCAAACGACCCAGCAAGAGGGCGACGGCCTGCCGACGCGCATGCCGTGCTCCAGAGGATTCCACAATGTTTGGAGCTTTCCGTCGGTACTTCTCTACCGACCTCGCGATCGACCTCGGCACCGCCAACACCCTGATTTTTGCCCGCAACAAGGGCATCGTCCTGGACGAGCCTTCGGTTGTCGCAATCCGTCATGAAGGCGGCCCGCACGGCAAGAAGGTGATCCAGGCCGTGGGTCGCGAAGCCAAGGCGATGCTCGGCAAGGTGCCGGGCAACATCGAGGCCATCCGTCCCATGAAGGACGGCGTGATCGCCGATTTCGTGATCACCGAGCAGATGATCAAGCAGTTCATCAAGATGGTGCACCCGCGTTCGCTGCTCACGCCCAGCCCGCGCATCATCATCTGCGTGCCTTGCGGTTCGACCCAGGTCGAGCGCCGCGCCATCAAGGACGCGGCCGAAGCTGCCGGCGCCACCTCGGTCTACCTGATCGAGGAACCCATGGCCGCCGCCATCGGCGCCGGCCTGCCGGTGTCCGAGGCCAGCGGCTCGATGGTCGTCGACATCGGCGGCGGCACGACCGAAGTGGGTGTGATCTCGCTCGGCGGCATGGTCTACAAGGGCAGCGTCCGCGTCGGCGGCGACCGCTTCGACGAGGCCATCATCAACTACATCCGCCGCAACTACGGCATGCTGATCGGCGAGCCGACGGCCGAAGTCATCAAGAAGAGCATCGGCTCCGCATTCCCGGGCTCCGAAGTCAAGGAAATGGAAGTCAAGGGCCGCAACCTCAGCGAAGGCGTGCCGCGTAGCTTCACCATCAGCAGCAACGAAGTGCTGGAAGCGCTGACCGATCCGCTCAACAACATCGTCTCGGCCGTCAAGAACGCACTCGAGCAGACGCCGCCCGAACTGGGCGCCGACATCGCCGAGCGCGGGATGATGCTGACCGGTGGCGGCGCGCTGCTGCGCGACCTCGATCGCCTGCTGGCCGAGGAAACAGGCCTGCCTGTGCTCGTGGCCGAGGATCCACTGACCTGCGTGGTGCGAGGCTGCGGTATCGCACTCGAGCGCATGGACAGGCTCGGAAGCATCTTCACAAGCGAATAATGCGACTGATGCACAAATGGCCGGCCCGCGTTTGCGCAGGGCCGGCTTTTTCAATTTAAAGCAGTCTTCCCGCCATGCCGCTCGGCACGCTCGATCGCACCGCGCCACCTCTGTTCAACCAGGGGCCTTCGGCGCTCAGCAAGCTGATCTTCTTCAGCGCGCTCGCGCTGTTCCTGATGGTGGCGGATGCGCGTTTCCACATCGTGCAGCCGCTGCGCACGGCCATCGGCGCGGTGCTCTATCCCATCCAGTGGCTGGCGCTGAAGCCGGTGCAACTCGCGGTGGAGGGAAGTCGCTACCTCGAAGACCTGCAGACGGCGCAGAGCAACGAAGCGGTTGCCCGCAAAGCGCTCGCCCTGCAGTCCGAGCGCGCCAGCCAGGCCGACACGCTCGCGCAGGAAAACGCGCGGCTGCGCGCGATGCTCGAACTGCGCGAAACCACGCAGACCCCCGGGCGAGTGGCCGAGGTGCTGTATGACACTGCCGACCCCTATACGCGCAAGCTAGTGATCGACCAGGGCCTGACGAACGGCATCGTGGCTGGCTCGCCGGTGATCGACGAACACGGGGTGCTCGGGCAGGTCACGCAGGTGCTGCCGTTCTCGAGCGAGATCACCCTGGTGATCGACCGAGACCTGTCCATTCCCGTGCAGAACGTGCGCACCGGCGCCCGCAGCGTCGCATTCGGTGACGCGAGCGCCCACGGCGGCGGGCTCGAACTGCGCTTCATGGCCGCCAATGCCGATCTGCAGGAGGGCGACATGCTCACCACGAGCGGCGTCGATGGCGTCTACCCGCCGGGCCTTCCGGTTGCCAAGATAGACCGCATCGAACGTCGCGCGGACTCCGCCTTCGCGCGCATCCACCTCCTGCCGGTGGGGCATGTGACGGCGGCGCGCTACGTGCTCGTGCTGGCACCGATCGGCGCGCAAGCCGTGCCCCGGCCCGCGCCGACCGCGGCCGCGAGCCCCGCGGCCAAGAAGAAGGCCGATCGTGCGGACGCCAAGGCGGCCAAGGCCGACGCAAAGGCCGACGCCAAGAGCGACAAGAAGGCAAAGGCTCCGCGATGATCATGCGTCCCGGTCAGCAGCAGCTTCTGCTGCCCGTCAGCCCGCTGTTCATGTGGGGCAGCCTCATCGCTGCGCTGCTGTTCAACATGGTGCCGCTGGGCCGTGCCGCGTGGACGCCCGACCTGCTCGCGTTGGTGATCGTGTTCTGGAGCGTGCACCAGCCGATGCGCATCGGCATCGGCGCGGCCTTTGTCTTCGGCCTGCTGATGGACGTGCACCAGGCGGCCATGCTGGGCCAGCATGCGCTCTCCTACACCACGCTGGGCTTCTTCGCGATCATGATCCACCGTCGGCTGCTGTGGTTCCCTGTGATCTCGCAGGCGCTGCAAGTATTGCCGCTGTTCGCGCTGTCGCATCTGATCGAACTCGCGATCCGCATGATTGGCGGCGGTGTATTTCCGGGATGGTCGCTGTTGATTGCACCGGTGATCGAAGCCGCCCTGTGGCCACTGGTCAGCATCGTGTTGCTGGCGCCTCAGCGTCGGACGCCGGAACCAGATGCCAACCGTCCCCTCTAATTGGGCTCGCCCCCAGGCTTCGCGCACTTCGTGTCGCTTCGCCAACCCCCTGCCGGAGGCGGCGCGGCCGCTTCGGGCGGCCGTGCGCGGCGCGCCCCTCGAATTGGGGCTCGCGTCGCCTCGCCGCCCGTTGGTTGCTTCCGTTGTTTTGGCCGTTTAAGCTGATTTTTCATGACCGAGATCCGCAATGTTGCTGCCGACCTCTCGCGCTTCCGGCGTCGGGTGATCGTGATCGGCCTTGTCGTGCTGACGGCCTTCGGGTTGCTGTGCGCGCGGCTGGTCTATTTGCAGGTGGTGCGCCATGGCGACCTCGCGGAGCAGGCGGAGAGCAATCGCACGGCCATCGTGCCGGTGGTGCCGAATCGCGGGCTGATCCTGGATCGCAACGGCATCGTGCTGGCGTCGAACTATTCGGCCTATACGCTGGAGATCACACCGTCGAAGGCGGGCAATCTCGAAGAGACGATCGAGAGCCTCACCGAGGTGGTGGAGGTCTCGCCGCGCGACCGCCGGCGTTTCAAGCGGCTGCGGGAGGATTCGCGCAGCTTCGACTCTGTGCCGATCCGCACGCGGCTGAGCGACGAGGAGGTGGCCCGTTTCGCGGCGCAGCGCTATCGCTTCCCTGGCGTCGAGATCAAGGCGCGGCTGTTCCGCAACTACCCCAACGGTGATCTGGCGAGCCATGTGCTGGGCTACATCGGCCGCATCAACCAGGCCGAGAAGGCGGCGATGGAAGACTGGGAGGACGAGGACCTCGCCAACTACAAGGGCACCGAATACATCGGCAAGCTCGGGATCGAGCAGAGCTACGAGAAGACGCTCCATGGCCAGACCGGCGTCGAGCAGATGGAAACCTCCGCTGGCGGCCGGGCGGTGCGGCGGCTCGCCGCGCATCCCGCGACGCCGGGCAACACCGTCATGCTGTCGCTCGACATCAAGCTGCAGAAGCTGGTGGAGGACATGTTCGGCGACCGGCGCGGCGCGCTCGTCGCGATGGACCCGAGGACCGGCGAGATCCTGGCCTTCGTGAGCAAGCCGACCTTCGATCCGAACCTCTTCGTGGAAGGCATCGACACGGAAAGCTGGAAGGAGCTCAGCGAATCGATCGACAAGCCGCTGCTCAATCGCGCACTGCGGGGGACCTATCCGCCGGGCTCGACCTACAAGCCCTTCATGGCGCTGGCGGCGCTGCAGACCGGCAAGCGCGGGCCCAGCGTGGTGGTGAACGATCCGGGTTACTTCAACTTCGGCGGGCACCGCTTCGGCAGCCCCGAAGGCAACATCGGCGGCGTCGACATGCGGCGCTCGATCCAGTTGTCGAGCAACATCTACTACTACTCGCTGGCCAACGAGATGGGCGTGGACCTGATCCACGACGCGATGAAGCCGCTCGGCTTCGGCCAGATCACGGGGATCGACCTCGGCGGCGAGGTGCGCGGCGTGTTGCCCAGCACCGAATGGAAGCGGAACGCCTACAAGCGCCCCGAGCAGAAGAAGTGGTACGCGGGCGAAACCATCTCCCTTGGCATCGGGCAGGGGTACAACACCTTCACGATGCTGCAGTTGGCGCAGGCGACAGCGATCGTGGCCGACAGCGGCATGAAGCACAAGCCGCACCTCGGTCTGGCCATCCGTGACACGGTGACCGGACAGGTAAGGCCCATCGAGCAGCCGCCCGCGCTGAGCCTGGGCATCACCCCCGGCAACGTCGCGGTGGTGCGGGAGGGCCTGGTGGCGGTGGTCAATGCAGGCACCGCACGCGGCGTCTTCGCAGGCGCGGGCTATCAGGCGGCCGGCAAGACCGGAACGGCGCAAGCGGTCGGCATGGCGCAGAACACGAAGTACAACGCCAAGGCGCTCGAAGAGCACCAGCGCGATCACGCGCTCTTCATGGCCTTCGCGCCGGCCAACGATCCGAAGATCGCCGTAGCCCTCATCGTCGAGAACGCGGGCTGGGGTGCGGGTGCGGCGGCGCCGATCGCGCGCCGCGTGTTCGACTACTGGTTGATGGACCAGTACCCGAGCGAGGCGGACATGGCCGCCATCCGGATCGGCAAGGCCACGGCGCCGATCGGAAAGCCGCGGGTCGCCAGCGAGGTCGCATGGCCTTCGGCCGCCGCGACCGCGACGACCGCACCCTGACGGCCGGCGGCACACCTGCCGTCACGGCGGGCCTCAGCGAAGGAACGCGTCGTACGCCGTCTTCACGATCAACGCGCCCACCACGACGATAAACACCTTGCGCACGAAGCCTGCGCCGTGCTTGATGGCCACGCGCGCGCCGATCACGCTGCCGGCCACGTTGGCCACCGCCATCACCAGCCCGTAGTGCCACAGCACATGGCCCTTGAGCCCGAGCAAGAGCAAGGCGCCGAGGTTGGTCATGGTGTTGAGAAGCTTGGCTGAGGCGGCGGCATTGAGGAAGTCGTAGCCCAGCCAGCGCACGAACAGGAATACGAAGAAGCTGCCCGTGCCGGGGCCGAAGAATCCGTCGTACACGCCGAGCGCGAAGCCGATCGCGGCGGTGGCGATCAACTCTGCCTGGCCGCTGAAGCGCGGCGCGTGATGCCTGCCCATGTCCTTTCGTGCGAGCGTATAGAGCAGCAGCACCACGAGGATCACGGGCAGGAGTTTGCGCAGGAAATCGCCCGGGACGACCGTCACGGCCCATGCCCCGGCGATCGACCCGGCGAAGGCGAGAGCGCCTGCGGGAAGCAAGGTGCGCCAGCGAAGCCCGACGCGATGGTGGAACTGCGCCGTGGCCGCCGCGGTGCCCCAGACCGAGGCGCTCTTGTTGGTGCCCAGGAGCGTCGCGGGCGCCGTGCCGGGCAGCACGCTGAACAGAACCGGCACCAGGATCAGGCCGCCTCCCCCCACGATCGAATCGACGAAGCCCGCGAACAGCGAGGCGAGAGTCAGCACCACAATTTCCATGGGGCCGGATTGTCTCACCCAGGTTGCTATCGATTTCGTAGCAACGGACTCAGCATCTGCACAGCCAGGCGCGCCACAGATCGACCAAAAGAAAAGGCGCCGACCAGCGGCGCCTTGTTCAAAAAAACGGCATCTCGTCCGGATGCCTTTTGTCGATTGTTCTGGTTTTGCTAAAGATGTCTCCTCGGTCCCCCGCGCAGCGGGCAGGCCCGTTTGCGAGTGGCGTGACTTTAGTTCGGCGCACCGTGCCAGTGCATCGGGGATTACCCGTCACTGCAACAAATGGAAACGCGAAAAATCAACGTGCCGCTTCGCGAACCCAGGCAGCCGCCTTCTCGGCCATCATCAAGGTGGGGCTGTTGGTGTTGCCGCTGGTGATGGTGGGCATCGCACCGGCGTCGACCACGCGCAGGCCCGCGATCCCCCGAACGCGCAGGCGGGAATCCAGCACCGCCATCGGGTCGTCCTCGCGGCCCATCTTCGTGGTGCCCACCGGGTGGAAGATGGTTGTCGCAATGTCGCCGGCCAGGCGCGCGAGTTCCTCGTCGCTCTGGTACTGCGCGCCAGGCTTCCATTCTTCGGGGCCATATTTCGCGAGGGCCGGCTGGGTGGCGATCCTGCGTGTGACGCGCAGCGAATCGGCGGCCACCTTGCGGTCCTCGTCGGTGCTCAGGTAGTTGGGCGCGATGGCGGGCGCATTCTCGAAGCGGGGACTTTTGATGCGCACCGTGCCGCGGCTGGTCGGATTCAGGTTGCACACGCTGGCGGTGAAGGCCGGAAAGCTGTGCAGGGGCTCGCCGAAGGCATCGAGAGAGAGCGGCTGCACGTGGTATTCGAGATTGGGCCACTCGTGCACCGGCGAGCTGCGCGTGAACGCGCCGAGCTGCGACGGCGCCATGCTCATCGGGCCGCTGCGCTTCAGCAGGTACTCCATGCCGATCTTCGCCTTGCCGTAGAGCGAGGAGGCCAGCACGTTGAGCGTGGGCGCGTCCTTGATCTTGTAGACCGCGCGGATCTGGAGGTGGTCCTGCAGGTTGGCACCCACACCCGGCGCGTCGAGTGCGACCTCGATGCCGTGCTGGCGCAGAAGGTCGGCCGGCCCGATGCCCGAGAGCTGCAGGATCTGCGGCGACCCGATGCTGCCTGCGCACAGGATCACTTCGCGCGTTGCATGCGCCATCACTGATTCGTGGCCGTCCCACACCTGCGCGCCGGTGCAGCGCCGGCTGCCGTCGGCCTGCGTTTCGAGGATGAGGCGGGATACCTGGGCGCCGGTCCACAGCTCGAAATTCGGGCGGCCATAGCAGGTCGGACGCAGGAAGGCCTTGGCCGTGTTCCAGCGCCAGCCGTTCTTCTGGTTGACCTGGAAATAGCCCACGCCCTCGTTGCTGCCGCGGTTGAAGTCCGTGCTGTGCGGCACCCCCGCCTGCACGGCGGCCTCGGCGAAGGCGTCGAGGATGTCCCAGCGCAGGCGCTGCTTCTCCACGCGCCACTCACCGCCGGCACCGTGCAGATCGTCGGCGCCGAGGTAGTAATCCTCGTGCTTCTTGAAGGCGGGCAGCACGTTGTTCCACCGCCATTCGTCGTCGCCGGTGAGCTGCGCCCATTGGTCGTAGTCGCGCGACTGGCCACGCATGTAGATCATCCCGTTGATGCTCGACGAGCCGCCGAGCGTCTTGCCGCGCGGATAGCGCAGCGTGCGGCCGTTCAGCCCGGCATCCGGCTCGGTGTTGTAGAGCCAGTCGGTGCGCGGATTGCCGATGCAATAGAGATAGCCGACCGGAATGTGGATCCAGTGGTAGTCGTCCCTGCGGCCCGCCTCGATCAGCAGCACGCGGCATTGCTTGTCGGCGCTCAGACGATTGGCCATCAGCGCGCCGGCGGTGCCGGCTCCGATGACGATGTAGTCGAAAGTGGTGTCGCTCATTGGCGTGGCTTGTCTCTCTTGTTGTCTGAAACGGGCGCCCGCGAGTATGCGGCCGCCGCCGGGCCGCCCCAAGGCGAGCCGCGCCTCCCCCTCGGGGGGTGGCGAATTACACGCAGCGCAGCGGAGTGAAAAGCAGGGGGGCCGTCATTTCGATGTGGGCATCACGAACTCGGCGCCCTTGCCGATGCTCTCCGGCCAGCGCTGCATGATCGACTTCTGCTTGGTATAGAAGCGCACGCCGTCTTCGCCGTAGGCGTGCATGTCTCCGAAGAGACTCTTCTTCCACCCGCCGAAGCCATGCCAGGCCATCGGCACCGGAATCGGCACGTTGATCCCCACCATGCCGACCTGGATGCGCCGCGAGAACTCGCGCGCCACGTTGCCGTCGCGCGTGAAGCAGGAGACGCCGTTGCCGAACTCGTGCGCGTTGATGAGGTCCACCGCTTCCTTCAGGTCGTGCACGCGCACGCAGGAGAGCACCGGACCGAAGATCTCTTCCTTGTAGATGCGCATGTCGGGCGTGACGTTGTCAAACAGCGTGCCGCCCATCCAGAAGCCTTCTTCGCAGCCTTCACCCGCGCTCTTGCCCTCGAAGCCGCGGCCGTCCACCACCAGCTTGGCGCCTTCTTTCTCGCCCTGCGCGATGTAGCCGGTGATGCGCTCGTGCGCTGCCCGCGTGACGATCGGACCCATCTCGGCGTCCAGCTCGGTGCCGTTCCTGATCTTGAGCGTCTTCGCGCGCTGGGCCAGGAGCGGCAGCACCTTGTCGGCTGCATTGCCCACCAGCACCGCGACGCTGATCGCCATGCAGCGCTCGCCGGCCGAGCCGTAGCCGGAGCCGATCAGCGCGTCGACGGTCTGGTCGATGTCGGCGTCGGGCATCACCACCATGTGGTTCTTGGCGCCGCCGAGCGCCTGCACGCGCTTGCCGTGGCGGGCGCCGGTTTCGTAGATGTAGTTGGCGATCGGCGTCGAGCCGACGAAGCTGATGGCCTTGACGTCCGGATGCTCCAGCAGTGCGTCGACGGCTTCCTTGTCGCCCTGCACGACGTTGAACACGCCGTCGGGCAGTCCGGCTTCCTTCAGCAACTCGGCCATGCGCAGCGAGGGGCTCGGGTCGGTCGGGCTGGGCTTCAGCACAAAGGCGTTGCCCGCCGCGATCGCGACCGGGAACATCCACATCGGCACCATCACCGGGAAGTTGAAGGGCGTGATGCCAGCCACCACGCCGAGCGGCTGGCGCAGCGTCCAGTTGTCGATGCCGGTGGAGACCTGGTCGGTGTAGTCACCCTTCAGCAGTTGGGGAATTCCGCAGGCGAACTCGACGATGTCGATGCCGCGGGTGACCTCGCCTTGCGCGTCGGTGAAGACCTTGCCGTGCTCGGCGGTGATCAGGTGCGCCAGTTCGTCGCGGTGCTTGTTCAGCAGTTCGAGGAACTTGAACATCACGCGCGCGCGGCGGATCGGCGGGGTGTCGGCCCAGGCGGGGAAAGCCGCCTGCGCGGCGGCGACCGCCGCATCGACGTCGGCGCGGTTGGCGAGCGCCACGCTGCCGGTCGCGGCGCCCGTGGCCGGGTTGAACACGTCCTGCGCACGGGTGGATTTCGGGGCGACGACGCGGCCGCCGATGTAGTGGTGGATCGGGGTCTTGCTCATCTGCATGGCGTTCTCCTGCCGGCGCGGGGCTGGCTGATTGCGGAAAAGGGGTAAGTTCGGCTCAGCCGGACATTGTGGCAAACGCTCGCGCATTGCGCGAACGCCTACGCCGATGGGGGTGGATCGGGAGGTCTGGCGCAGACGCACGCGGTTACGATGCTGCGTCTTTAGCCGCCCCATCTCACTCCGGTCACTTCACTCCATGTCCATCGACCCGCCATCGCCCGCCGACGCGCAAGACGCGGCCAGCGTGCAGCCGCGTGTCGAAGAGCGCGACCACGAAGGCGCCCACTGGGCCGTCGCAAGCGGCCGCTGGACCGCGTTGGCGATGTCGTCGCCCAACGCCTGGGAGTCCGTCTCGCAGGACCTCGAATGCGTCCCGGCGCAGGACGATCGGCGCTGGGACCTGCGGCCCATCGAACAGCTCGACCACATCGGCGCCCAACTGCTCTGGAACCACTGGCAGAAGGCCTGGCCGCCACACCTCGAAATGGATTCGCAGCACAAGGCCGTGCTCGATCAGGTCGCGCTCTACACCTGCATGGCGCCTGTCGACACGGGGCCGACGCTGGCGGACCGCTTCAAGGCCTTTGCGCACAACGGTCCGCGCGTGATGTTCGTCGCGCGCGACTTCCTCCGTCTCATTGGGCAGCTCACCCTCGACGTGGGCAAGCTGATCCGCGCACCGCACCGCGGACCGTGGCGCGACTTCTCGGGCCAGCTCTACCAGTTCGGCACGACCGCGCTGCCCATCACGGCGCTGGTGGGATTGCTCATCGGCATCGTGCTGGCCTATCTCACGTCGCAGCAGTTGCGGCAGTACGGCGCCGAGACCTTCATCGTCAACATCCTCGGCCTCTCGCTGATCCGCGAGCTGGGGCCGGTGCTGGCTGCGGTGCTCATCGCCGGCCGCTCCGGTTCGGCCATCACGGCGCAGATCGGCGTGATGCGGGTAACCGAGGAACTCGACGCCATGCGCGTGATGGGCATTCCGCACGGCTTCCGGCTCGTGATGCCGCGGGTGCTGGCGCTGGCCATCGCCATGCCGCTGATCAGCATGTGGACCTCGATGGCGGCGCTGCTCGGCGGCATGATCGCGGCCGACCTGTCGCTCGACATCTCGCCGTCGTACTTCCTCTCGGCCCTGCCGCGCGCGGTGCCGCTGTCGAACCTCTGGCTCGCGATGTCCAAGTCGGCGGTGTTCGGCATCCTGATCGCGCTGATCGGTTGCTATTTCGGCATGAAGGTGAAGCCCAACACGGAGAGCCTCGGCCGCGGCACCACCTCCTCGGTCGTGACCTCGATCACCATCGTGATCCTGGTCGATGCGCTCTTTGCCGTGCTGTTCAAGGGTGTGGGATTGCGCGCATGACTGATACCCCGACCAGCGACACGACGAGCGTCGTGGAGATCCGCAAGCTCTGGACCGTGTTCAAGTCGCCCGACGGCGACCAGGTGGTGCATCGCGATCTCGACCTGAAGATCATGCGCGGCGAGGTGCTCTCGCTCGTGGGCGGCTCCGGCACCGGCAAGACCGTGCTGCTGCGTCAGATTCTCGGGCTGGAGCATCCGACGAAGGGCCAGGTCAGCGTGCTGGGCCGGCCGCCGGGGCAGCTGAGCGCAATGGGCGCTGCCAACGTCGGCATGTTGTTCCAGCATGGCGCGCTGTTCTCCGCCTTCAGCGTGCTCGACAACATCGCCTTCCCGTTGCGGGAACTCAAGCTGCTGCCCGACGACCTGATTCGCGATGCCGCACTGGTCAAGCTGCAGATGGTGGGGCTGTCTCCGCAGCAGGCGACCAAGAGCCCGTCGGATCTGTCGGGCGGCATGATCAAGCGCGTGGCGCTCGCGCGGGCGCTGATCATGGACCCGCCGCTGCTGCTGCTCGACGAGCCCACCGCCGGCCTGGACCCCGAAAGCGCCGACGGCTTCTGCGACCTGCTGCGCGGCCTGCACCGCGAGCTCGGTCTCACGGTGGTGATGGTCACGCACGACCTCGACACCCTCTTCGACCTGAGCACGCGCATCGCAGTGCTGGCCGACCAGAAGGTCATCGTCGCCGGGACGGCGCGCGACGTGATCGCGTACCCGCATCCGTTCATCCACGAGTACTTTCTCGGCGGCCGTGGCCAGCGTGCCATGGAAGCCCTGCATGACGGGTCGGCGCCCGTGGCCGTCGCGGGACGGCCATCCGGCAGCCAGACCCCATCAACTGAAAGGTAGATGCCATGGAAAACAAGGCCCATGCCCTCGCTGCCGGCGCCTTCGTGCTTGGCCTGATCGCCGTGCTCGTCGCGCTGGTCGTCTGGCTCACGCGCGACGACACCGTGCGCAACCTCTATGAACTCTCCACGCGCGATCCGGTCAGCGGGCTGCAGCCGCAGGCGATGGTGCGCTACCGCGGCATCGCGGTCGGCAAGGTTGCCTCGATCGACTTCGACCCGAAGGTGAAGGGCAATGTGCGCGTGCGCATCACGGTCGACGAGCGTGTGCCGCTCACGACCTCGACCTTCGCGACGCTCAGCTACCAGGGCGTGACGGGACTGGCCTTCATCGCGCTCGACGACAAGGGTGAATCGCAAGTGGCGCTCGTGCCCAACAACGACGAGCCGCCGCGCATTCCGCTCAAGCCCTCGCTGCTGGCGCAACTGCAGGATCGCGGCGAGGCGATCATCGGCAAGGTCGAGGAGGCGACCCGGCGCGTGAACACGCTGCTGGGCGACGACAACCAGAAGCGCATCGCCGACGCGCTGGAGAGCATCTCGCTGGCCGCGGCCAGCGCCAACCAGCTCACGCAGTCGCTGGACAACACGGTGAAGACGGGGCTCAACCCGGCGCTGAAGGCCTTGCCGCCGCTTGTGGATCGGACCAAGGACACGTTGGTCACCGTCAAGGCCGCAGCCTCCGATGTCTCCCGTGTGGCGAACAACCTCAACACCACGGTCGGCCGTCTCAACGCCGCGGACGGCCCGATCGACCGGCTGGGCGATGGCACCAAGGCGCTGTCGCAGGCGGTGGAGTCCTTCAACAACGCGACGCTGCCGCGCGTGAATCGCGTGGCGGACGACACCTCCCGCGCCGTGCGCCGGCTCGGCCGTGCGGCCGACGGCATCAACGACAACCCGCAATCGCTGCTGTTCGGCAACGGCGGCGCCCTCGCGGGCCCGGGCGAGCCCGGCTTCTCCTCGCCGGCCGCGCGCCCTTGAAGGTAATGACCATGTACGACGCATTGAAAAACTTCGCGACCGGTGCCTCGTGGGCGCGGCTCTCCGGCCTGGGCGGCGTGGTGGTGCTGCTGCTGGCGACGGGTTGCGGCGCGCTGCCGGACAAGCCAGCGCGCGCCACCTTGTATGACTTCGGACCCGGTGCAGCGTCCAGTGCGCCGGCTTCGATCGCCCCCAAGCCTGCTTTGCCGCCGATCGCGCTGGCGGAGATCGATGCCACCTCTCGGCTCGACGGCACGCAGATGCTCTACCGCCTCGGCTATGCCGACGCCAATGAACTGCGTCCCTATGGCCAGTCGCGCTGGAGCCAGGCGCCGGCCCAGCTGGTGCGCCAGCGCGTGCGCGAGGCGCTCGCGGTCGGCCACACGGTGCTGGGTCCAGAGGAGAGCGCGACGATCGCCCGCACCGAAGGCCGTGTGCCCGACACGCTGCGTCTTTCGTTGGAGGAGTTCAGCCATTTCTTTGAATCGCCGACGAGCAGCGCGGGGCTGGTGCGCATCAGTGCCACGCTGATTCGGAGCAATCCCGGTGGCGACCGCGTGCTGGCGCAACGCACCTTCACGGCCCAACGGCCCGCACCGAGCAACGACGCGCCCGGCGGTGTGAAGGCGCTCGCGGCGGCCAGCGATGCGGTCGCGGCCGATCTGGTCGCCTGGGTGGACCAGATCCGCTGACACGCACCGCACCCATTGCCGCATGCAACGCATCGGCCTGATTTCCGATACGCACGGGCTGCTTCGGCCCGAAGCCCTCGCCTTCCTGCGCGGCTGCGATCACATCGTCCATGGCGGCGACATCGGGTCGCAGCGCATCCTCGATGACCTGGCTGCCATCGCGCCGGTGACCGCGGTGCGTGGCAACAACGACAACGGGCCGTGGGCGGAGATGGTGCCGGAGACGGCCTTGATCGAAGTCGGCGGGCTGCGCCTCTACGCCATCCACGACCTTGCGGATCTGCGCATCGATCCGGCCGCCGAGGGCGTTCGCGTCGTGGTGTCCGGGCATTCGCACCGGCCACTGGTCCAGATGCGCGGCGACGTGCTGTGCATCAATCCTGGCAGCGCCGGGCCGAAGCGCTTCCGCCTGCCTATCGCAGTGGCCGAACTCCTGCTGGACGGCGACGCCGTCACGCCTCGGATCGTCGAACTGCCGGTGGGGTAGGGCGCTCGATCAGAGCGCCCGATGCAGCACCGGGAACAGCGTGCCGAGCCCATCCGCCATCACTTCCACGGCCAGCGCCGCAAGGATCAGGCCCATCAGCCGCGTCATCACGTTGATGCCGGTCTTTCCGAGCACCCGCGCGATGGGCTCCGCGAGCGAGAAGGTGATGCCGGTCGCCAGGCCGATCACCACGCCGTAGCCGACGAGGATCGCCAGCTCCCAGACGTGCTGCGTCCGGTCGGCGAAGATGACCACGGTCGACATGGTGGCCGGACCGGTGAGCAGCGGAATGGTCAGCGGCACCACCGCGATCGACGCGCCGAGCGAGGCCTTCACCTCTGTGGCGCGGATCTCGTCCTTGCTGGTCTTGGATTCGGCCGGCTGCGCATTGAGCATGTTGAGCGAACTGATCAGCAGCAACATACCGCCGCCGACCTGGAAACTCGCGATCGAGATGCCGAAGAAGGACAGCAGCTGCAATCCCAGGAGAGCACTCACGGCAATGACAACGAAGGCGCTGAAGGCCGACACCCAGGCCGTGCGCTTGCGCTGGTGCTCCGTGCATTCCTGCGTGTAGTGGATGAAGAAGGGAACGATGGCGAGCGGATTGACGATGGCCAGCAGCGTGATCAGCGGCTTGATCAGGTCCATCGTGGGCGTGGCCATCAACGACCGCCCGTCACGTCGAGAGAGGTGCCGGTGACGTAGCTCGCTTCGTCCGAGAGTAACCAGACGATGCCGTTGGCGACTTCCTCGGCACTGCCGGTGCGCTTCATCGGCACGGTCGGTGCGAGCTGGGACGCGCGGTCGGGAAGTCCACCGGAGGCGTGGATCTCGGTATCGATCAACCCGGGCCGCACCGCATTGACGCGGATGCCTTCGTCAGCGACTTCCTTCGCCAGCCCGATGGTGAAGCTCTCGATGGCGCCCTTGCTCGCGGCGTAGTCGACGTACTGGCCCGGCGAGCCGAGCCGGGCCGCGGCGCTCGACAGGTTGACGATGACGCCCCCGCTGCCGCCGTGCTTCGTGCTCATGCGGCGCACTGCTTCGCGGGCGCAGATGAAGCTGCCGATGACGTTGATGCGCAGCATGCGCTCGAGGCGCGCGACGCTCATCTCGTCGACCCGCGCCTGCATGTCGACCACGCCGGCGTTGTTGACCAGGGCGGTGAGGCGTCCGAGCTTGGCGTCGACCTTCTCGAACATCGCCATCACCTGCGCCTCGTCGCCGACGTCCGCCTGCACGGTGATCGCGGTGCCGCCGTTTGCGCGGATGGTTCGCACCACCTCGTCGGCGGCCAGCGAGTTCCTCGCGTAGTTGACCGCGACCGCGTAGCCGCGCCGCGCCGCCTGCAAAGCCGTCGCGGCGCCGATGCCTCGGCTGCCTCCGGTGATCAAGAGCACCTGGTTCAAAACCCACCTCCTGCACGGAAGCCGTGCGTCAGTTAAAACCTGTCCGCACGGATTAAATCACCGAGGAGACGCTCTTGAGCCGCAGCATCGACTACTACTTCACGCCCCAGAGTCCCTGGACCTACCTGGGCCATGCGCGCTTTGCCGCCCTCGCGAAATCGTCGGGCGCCGCGGTTCGGGTGTGCCCCATCGATTTCGGCGCCGTGTTCCCGGTGTCGGGCGGCCTACCGCTCGGCAAGCGCGCGCCGCAACGGCAGGCGTACAGGCTGGTCGAGCTGGCGCGCTTCTCGCGGCATCTCGACATCCCGCTGAATCCGAAGCCAAAGTTCTTTCCGGTGCCGAGCGACGATGCGGCCAAGCTGATCGTCGCCGTCGACCTGCATGACGGCACTGATGCTGCGATGAAGCTTTGCGGCGCGGTGTTCGCCGCCGTGTGGGTGCAGGAGCGTAATATCGCCGACCCGAAAGTGCTGGAGGCGTTGACTGCCGAATGCGGGCTCTCGGGTCGCCGCATCGAACAGTCGCAAAGCCAGACCGTGCAGGAGCGCTACGAGGAATACACGCAGCAGGCCATCGACGCGAAGGTGTTCGGCGCGCCGAGCTACGTGATCGACGGCGAAATTTTCTGGGGGCAGGATCGCCTGGATTTCGTCGAGCGTGCATTAAAGCAATAACCACCAACCACAGGAGTCTGACCATGGGTCAATTCATCGATCTCACCGCCAAAGACGGCTTCACCTATCCCGCCTATGTCGCAGAGCCTTCGGGCAAGCCCAAGGGCGCCGTCGTCGTGGTGCAGGAGATCTTCGGCATCAACTCGCACATCCGTTCGGTGGCCAATGGCTACGCAGCCGAGGGCTACTTGGCGGTCGCGCCGGCGACCTTCCATCGGGTGAAGCAAGGCGTCGAACTGGGCTACTCCGAGGACGACATGAAGGCCGGCTTCGCGCTGAAGATGGCGGTAGAGGCATTGCCCGCGCCGGGCGTGATGCAGGACATCCAGGCAGCCGTCGACTATGCGTCGAAGGCCGGCAAAGTCGGCATCGTCGGCTATTGCTGGGGCGGCCTCCTCACGTGGCGCTCGGCCGAGCAGCTGTCAGGACTTGCGGCTGCAGCGCCTTACTACGGCGGCGGCATGACGACGCCCGAAGAAACCGCGCGCAAGCCCAAAGTGCCCGTGCTCGCGCACTTCGGCAAGAAGGACCACTGGATTCCCGTCGAGACGGTCGAGGCCTTCAAGAAAGCGCACCCGGAAGTCGAGGTTCATGTCTACGAGGCCGACCACGGATTCAACTGCGACCAGCGCGGTTCGTACAACGCCGAATCGGCCAAGCTGGCGAAAGAGCGCACGCTGGCGTTCTTCGCCAAGCACATAGGCTGATCCGGTGCCGGGCGTGTCGGGTTCCATGCGCGCCGCATGGGTTGCCATCGCGATGGCCCTCGCGTCGGTGGCCCAGGCGGCCGACTACACCGGGCCACTCTTCGACACGCACCTGCACTACAACCAGGAGGCCTGGGACGGCAACACTGGGCCTTACCCGCCGGCTGATGCGTTGGCGCGGATGCAGCGCAATGGCGTAATGGCGATCGTCGCCAATTCACGTCCCAATGCCGGAACCCAGACGCTCGCCGCTGCGCGCGAGACGCGAGAGGCCGGCGTGTCGGTGGTGCCCTTCGTGCGGCTCTATCGGAACCGCGCCGACTACGACAACTGGTTCCGAGACGACAGCATCTACGAGATGGTCCAGACCGAACTCGCCCGCGGCACTGCGAGCGGACCCTACAAGGGGCTGGGTGAGTTCCATCTCTACGACAGCGCCAATGCCAACGGGCCGGTCGCGAAAAAGCTGATCGTCCTGGCGGAGCGGAAGAAGCTTGCGGTGCTTGCGCATGTGGACGACGTGGCGATCGATCTGCTGATGGCCCATGCGCCTTCCGATGGACGGACGCTGCGCCTGATCTGGGCACACACCGGCATTGGCGGACCGTCCGTCGCACGGGTGCAGGCGCTGCTGGAGCGCTATCCGTTGTTGATGGGAGAACTGTCCTATCGGCCGGGCCTCACCTGCGACGGTGGCGTGTTGTGCCCTGAATGGCGTGCGCTGATCCTCAAGTATCCGGAGCGCTTCATGGTGGGCTCCGACACCTGGGTCAACCAGCGCTGGAGCGCCTACGACGAGATCATGCGCGGCTATCGCACGTGGCTCGGCGACCTGCCGCCCGATGTGGCGCAACGCGTCGCATGGGGGAACGCGGCGGCGCTGTTCGGCGTCAGGTAGCAGCCGGCTGCCTGGCGTTTCGCTTGCCGGCCGTGCGTGCAGCAGGCTTTTCGGTAGGCTCGGGGTCGCGCACGCGCGCTTCCAGAAAGTCCAGCAGCGCCCGCAGGGCGGCGCTGTTGTGCCGGCGCTGCGAGTACGCCGCATACAGCCAGAGATCGCGCGGCATGTATTCCTTCAACACGGGAACCAGCGCACCGCGCTCGATGTGCGACTGCGCCATCATCGCCGGCACGCACACCGCGCCGAGCCCGGCGAGCGCCACGCCGATCAGCGGCGCGGCGTCGTTGGCGTCCATGCGGCTATGCACCGGGACGCTGTAGGGCTCGCCGTCGACCTCGAACGGAAGATGCGGCGCACCGCCAGCGAGCGAGTAGGTCAGCACGTCGTGGCGGCGCATGTCGTCCGGTTTCTTGGGCAGGCCGCGTTGGGCCCAGTAGCCGGGAGCGGCGCACAGCGCGAGGTCCATCAACCGCAATCGGCGCACGATGAGGTTTTCGTCCCGGATGCGGCCCAGGCGCAGCGCAATGTCCACGCCTTCCTCGACCAGGTCGATCACGCGGTTGCTCAGGTGCAGGCTCACATGCACGTCCGGGTAGGTCGCCATGAATTCGCCGACGATGCCGGGGAAGGTGCTTTGCCCGAGGCCGTGCGGTGCCGTGATCCGGAGCCGCCCGCGCGGGTGGCCCGCGTGCTCCTGCAACTCTGTCTGCGTGAGTTCGACCATCTCCATCAGCGGCTTGCTGCGTTCGAGCAGCAGATGTCCCGCATCGGTCAGGCTGACCGAGCGTGTCGAACGATTGAGCAGGCGCACGCCGAAGCGCTCCTCCAACTGGGCCACATATTTGCTGACGTTCGCCTTCGACATGCCCAGGGTCGTGGCCGCCCGGGAAAAGCTGCCGCGCGCGGCGACTTCGCGAAAGGCCTTCAGCAGGTCAAGACCGTCCATTCGGCTCCCATTGTTTCGATTTGATGAACACCATGGTTCATTTTGCTAGGGTTTTTACCTATTTTTTGGGCGCAAACTCCATCTTCACAGAGCAGCCCAGGCTGGTCTGAGTGAACAGACACCGAATACGGTCGCCCGTTCAACATCATCCAAAGCCAACCAAAGGACATTGAAATGAAGACCTCGAAGATCATCGCCGCTGCCGCTCTCACGATTCTCGCCGCCGCTGGCGCACAAGCCGAAACCTACGAAGGCGTGCATGCGCCGGTGTCGGCCAATAGCCGCGCCGACGTGAATGCGCAAGCCGTCGCCGCCGCCCGCAGTGAGAACCCTTACGGTGATGCCGCGTCGTCGCGCGTTGCCCCGGCGCTGACCGCTTCGGCCGACCGTGCGACCATTCGTGCCCAAGCCGTTGCGACCGCACACGAAGCCAACCAGAACCTGGACCGCAAGGCCTTCGTGAACAGCGTGATCCCGTCGCAATACAAGATCGCCCGCCCGGTGACGCAGCAAGCCGGTCTTTGATCCGCAATCCCCATGAAGACCGGGCCCCGCGGCTCGGTTTTTTCATGGCGCGAGTCTTTCGCACACGATTGTTTCGATCGTGGAAACGCGGTGTCTCGTTTCTCGGTGTTTTCCCGTAGGTGTTTCATCGGAGACTCGCCGCACAGGCCAGCGACAGCGAGCCTGGTTTCGAAAACAAACTCCGACGAACAAGGACCTGAAATGAAGACCTCGCACATCCTCGCCGCTGCCGCAATCTCGATCCTGGCTGCCGCCGGCGCCCAGGCCGAAACCTATGACGGCGTGCATGCGTCCGTTTCGGCCAAGAGCCGCGACGAAGTCAATGTGGAAGCCGTGAGCGCCGCTGCCGCCGCCGACCAGAACATTCCGCGTGGTTCGCGTGGCTCGGAGCGCTTCACCCCGACGGCCGACTCGGCTGCTGTGCGCGCACAAGCCATCGCGACCGCGAACGCCGTGGACTCGAACGTGGTTCCCGGCTCGAAGTACAACAGCCGCGTGATCTCGACCATGAACAAGTCGGCCGAGCCCCGCGTTCAAGCGCAAAAGGACGGCGCGGCTACGGCCAAGTAATCCAGGCTTCGGCCTGACAAAAAGCCGGGTGGTGCGCAAGCGCCGCCCGGCTTTTTCTTTGCCCGTCTGGTTCCTAGTGCGGCCGCGCCAGGTAGCGCTTGCGCCAGAACACGACGACCAGCACCACGGCGATCGCGCCCATGGATCCCATTGCGATCCAGAACCCGTCTGCCTTGTGCACGAGCGGGATGAACTCGAAGTTCATGCCGAAGATGCCTGCGATCAGGTTGAGCGGCAGGAACACCGCGGTGAGCACGGTGAGCACCCGCATGATGTCGTTGGCGCGATGGCTTTGGACGCTGAAATGCATCTGGACTGCCGTTTCGGCGTTTTGTTCGAGCCGTCGGACGTGGTGCACCACGCGCTCGATGTGTTCCAGCACGTCCCGGCTGCGAACCATAACGAGTTCGCGTTCGCGGTGCTCGGCGGCGCCTTCCGGCGCCGGCAGGGTTTCGAAGGCATCGATCCAGTCCTGGATGCAGGCTCGCTGGTCCTCGCAGATCTCGTCCAGGTGATGCAGCGACTGCCGCGCGTCCATCAGCGCGCTCCAGTTCGTGAAGCGGCTCTTGGGGTCGATCAGCTCAGCCTGCCAGTGATCCAGTTGCTTGGTCAGCTCGCGCCGGAGGTCGAGGTAGGCATCGACGATCTGGTTGATGACGCGCAGCATGAGATCCGCCGGGCTGGAGGGGATCCGTGCGGAGACAGCGCGCACGTCCAGCGCGGGCAGCGCGGCACGACCGCGATCGCCCGGCGCGGCTGCGGCGAGGAGCTTGGCGGCGAAGGCATCGCGCACGGCGCCATCCTCGGGATGCACCGACAGCAGGACGCGATCGAACACCGCGAAGCCCACGGGCCGCGTGTCCACGCGCCGGAGCACGGGCGGGCCCCCACGCGGAACCATGCCCTCATCGGCTTTCGGTGGCTGGCCCGTGCCGTTGGAGGCGGCCAACCTCCGAAACACGAGAAGGTCGTATTGCGAGGTGTAGTCGTAGCGCGACGGCAGTTGGTCGTTGAGGAGATCGCTCACATGCAAATCGACCAGGTGCGTGTTGCAAAGCGATTGCAGGACGTCTTGCACCTGGGCGAGCGAGGCGCGGAACTCTTCCCGCGTCAGCGACAGCCACAGGTAGCCTTGCTCGCAGGCCCCCGGCGCGGCCATGGGCGCGAGCGCGTCGTGTTCGCTGACCCGTGTGCCGTCGATCTTGAAAATACGCATCAGGGCTGTCCCCTTGTCCTTGTTCTTCTGGCCGCCACCGCGGCCTGGTGCGGCAGGGCGACGAGCGTGCAGTGCCTCAAGCTTGTTTCAGCAATCGGGCGGCATCGAGCGCGAAATAGGTGAGCACCCCGTCGGCGCCCGCGCGCTTGAAGGCCAGGAGGCTTTCGAGCACCACTGCATCGTGGTCGAGCCAGCCGTTCTGGGCGGCGGCCTTGAGCATCGCGTACTCGCCGCTGACCTGGTAGGCGAAGGTCGGCACGCGGAATTCATCCTTGACCCGCCGCACGATGTCGAGGTAGGGCATGCCGGGCTTCACCATCACCATGTCGGCGCCTTCGGCGATGTCGATTGCCACTTCGCGCAGCGCCTCGTCGCTGTTTCCCGGGTCCATCTGGTAGACCTTCTTGTTGCTCTTGCCGAGGTTGGAGGCCGAGCCGACCGCATCGCGGAAGGGACCATAGAAGGCGCTCGCGTACTTGGCACTGTAGGCCATGATTCGCGTGTGGATGTCGCCGCGCGATTCGAGCGCGTTGCGGACCGCGCCGATTCGGCCGTCCATCATGTCGCTCGGCGCCACGATGTCCACGCCGGCCTGCGATTGCGTGAGCGCCTGCTTGACCAGCACCTCGACGGTCGGATCGTTGAGGATGTAGCCGGTATCGTCGAGCAGGCCGTCCTGGCCGTGGCTGGTGTAGGGGTCCAGGGCGACGTCGGTCATCACGCCGAGTTCCGGAAAGCGTGCCTTCAGCGCGGCGACCACGCGCGGGATCAGGCCGTCAGGATTGAAGGCTTCGTCGCCGGACGGGGTCTTCAGCGATGCATCGATGACGGGAAACAAGGCCATCACCGGGATCCCCAGCTTCACGCATTGCTCGGCGACCTGCAGGAGCAGATCCAGGCTGAGCCGTTCGACGCCGGGCATGGACGGGACCGCATCGCGGCGCTTCTTGCCTTCCTGCACAAATACCGGATAAATCAGATCGTGTGGCGAGAGCATGTGCTCACGTACAAGATTGCGCGTGAAAGCATCCCGGCGCAGCCGGCGCGGCCGGCCGGCGGGAAATGGAGCATGAAGGGTCATGTCGAAAATTGTGCCCCAACGGCACGGAGCACCTTCGTTGAATGGCTCCGGCCGACATTCCGTTGGAAACATGCTCAAAACAACCTGACAGTATTGTTTTTGTGAACCTAAAGGTCAAAAAAAGCCACTGGTCGCTTGATAGGTTGTTTTGCCTTTGTTAAATTCTGTCTTGGGCGGCTTGCCGCTCCCCGCTTTTCCTCCCTGAGCGGGTGCCTTGATGTGTGACAGCAAAAGGGCTTCCCAGCCCGGCGCTTGACGCCGGGCTTTTTTTTGCGCGCCGGAGCGCGTGCCCCGCCTGAGGTCCGCGTCGGGAGCGCCCCACTAAACTGCCGCCATGCTCTGGGTCAAATCGCTGCACATCGTGTTCATCGCCAGCTGGTTCGCGGGCCTTTTCTATCTTCCGCGGATCTTCGTCAACCTGGCGATGGTGGCGCCGGAGTCCGTCGCAGAGCGCGCGCGGTTGGTGCTCATGGCGCGCAAGCTGTTCCGTTTCACCACTTTCCTGGCGGTGCCGGCCTTGGGGTTCGGCTTGTGGCTGTGGCTCGGCTACGGCATCGGGCGCGGCCCGGGCAATGGCTGGATGCATGCAAAGCTGGCGCTGGTCCTGGGAGCGATCGGCTATCACCACGGCTGCGGCGTGCTCCTGCGGCGCATTGCGGCGGGCAACGACAACCGAAGCCACCGCTGGTATCGGTGGTTCAACGAGTTGCCAGTGCTCCTGTTGCTCGGCATTGTGGTGCTGGTCGTCGTCAAGCCCTTCTGAACGCTGTGGCAACGCAGCAGCACAAGTCCGTCGCGTTGCCGCTGGCGCTCGCCTATGCCGCGCTGGTCGTCTACGCGAGCCTCTATCCCTTCGCCGATTGGCGCGACCAGGGCATCGCGCCCTGGGCCTATCTGGCCGCGCCCTGGCCGCGGTATTGGACCGCCTTCGATTTCGGGATCAATGTCGTTGGCTACATGCCGCTCGGCTTCCTGGCCGCGATTGCCGTGTTGCGTACACGTCCCGAGGCTGGCGTCGTTGGCGCCGTGCTTCGCGCGACGGTGGCCGGCGCGGCGATCGCATTCGCCATGGAGACCCTGCAAAGCTACCTGCCGGCGCGCATTCCTTCCAACGTCGATCTCGGCTTGAACGCCGCCGGCGCGTTGGCAGGCGCCGTGCTCGCGGCGGCGCTCGAGCGATTCGGCGCGGTGGCCCATTGGCATCGGACGCGCTCCAACTGGTTTGTCGACGATTCACGCGGCGGGCTCGTGCTACTGGCGTTGTGGCCCCCGGCATTGTTGTTTCCGGCCGCTGTTACCTTCGGCCTCGGACAAGTCTTCGAGCGCGTCGAGACGGCGATCTCGGAATGGCTGCTCGACACGCCGTTCATCGACTGGCTGCCGGTGCGCCAGTTCGAACTCGAGCCCCTCGTGCCCGGCGTCGAGCTGCTGTGCGTCATGCTGGGTGCGCTGGTGCCGTGCCTGCTCGCCTTCCTGATCACGCGCTCCATTGCGCGGCGCGCCATTCTCTTGCCGCTGACGCTGCTGAGCGGCATGGCGGCGACGGCGCTGTCGGCCGCGCTCAGCTACGGTCCGGAACACGCCTGGGCCTGGTTGAGTCTGCCTGTCCAGATCGGCATCGCGGCGGCGCTGTTCGTCGGCGTCCTCCTGCTGGGGGCGCCTCGTCGGTTCTGCGCGGCCCTGCTGCTCGTCGCGCTGGTGGTGCACCTGAGCCTGCTGAACCAGGCGCCTGAAAGCGCCTACTTCGCGCAGACGCTGGCGACGTGGGAGCAGGGGCGTTTCATCCGATTTCACGGGCTCGCCCAGTGGCTGGGATGGCTGTGGCCGTTCGCGACGCTCGGCTATGTGCTGATGGCGCTGTCGAGCCGCGCGAAGGGCGCCTGAGCGCGAACCGACCCTGCTGGCGCATGGCCGCGGCGACGCTCAATAGAATGGTTCGATGTCCAGTTCAAGCACCCCCGCGCCAGCGGGTTACTACAGCCGTCACGTCTTCTTCTGCCTGAACGAACGCAAGAGTGGCGAAGACTCCTGTTCGAAGCACAACGCGCAGGAGGGCTTCGATCGCTGCAAGTTGCGCGTCAAGGAAGCGGGCCTGGCCGGGCCCGGCAAGGTCCGCGTCAACAAGGCGGGGTGCCTGGACCGTTGCGCGGGCGGACCGGTAGCAGTGGTCTATCCCGAGGCGGTCTGGTACACCTACGTCGACGAGGATGACATCGACGAAATCGTCGAGTCGCACCTGAAGAACGGGCAGGTCGTAGAGCGCCTGCTGCTTCCTCCCGACATCGGGCGTTAAGGCCGCGCCGATGAATTCGCGTACTGAAAAGCTCCAACTGAAAGGTGCTGCCGGTGCCATCGAGGTGCTGCGCGATCCTGCTGCCGAGGGCGCGCCTGCACTGGGCGTCGCCGTGATCACCCATCCCCATCCGCTCTTCGGCGGCACGATGGACAACAAGGTGGTGCAGACGCTTGCCCGCGCCTTTGTCGCCTGCGGCTGGACGGCCCTGCGCTTCAACTTCCGGGGCGTTGGCGCCAGCGAAGGCGTCCACGATGAAGGCCGGGGCGAGCGCGAAGACATGCTCGAACTCGTCCGGCAACTGGCGCCCGAGGGTCCGTTGGCTATCGCCGGCTTTTCGTTCGGCGCCTTCGTCGCGAGCGGCGCCATCGAAACCCTATGGGCTTCGCGCGACATCCGCCACGTCGTCCTCGTCGGCACGGCCGCATCGCGCTTTTCCGTCGCGACGCTGCCGCCCGATTCGCACGAACGCGCGCTGGTCGTGCACGGGGAGCAGGACGACACCGTGCCGCTTGCCGCCGTGATGGACTGGGCTCGTCCACAGTCACTTCCTGTCACAGTCGTTCCCGGAGGCGGACATTTCTTTCACGGACAATTGCCGCTGCTCAAGAGTCTCGTGGTCCGCCATCTCCGCGCGGGCTAGTTTTCCGTCTCACGCTCCCCATGAATCGTTTTTTCAAGACGCTGCGCGCGTTGGCAGTCACTGCTGCCGCATCCATCTGCCTGATCGCCGTCGCCCAGGTTCCGGTGCCACCCGAAGTCGCTGCGCGCAGCTACCTGTTGCTCGACGTCACCGCCAACCAGTTGCTGGCGCAAAAGGACATCGACACCGCGGTCGAGCCTGCCTCTCTCACCAAGTTGATGTCGGCTTACCTGGTCTTCGAAGCGCTCAAGGCCAAGAAGATCACTCTGCAGCAAACGCTGCCGGTCAGCACGCGCGCCTGGAAAATGCCCGGCTCGCGGATGTTCATCGACCCGAAGATGCAGGTGCCGGTCGAAGACCTGATCAAGGGGCTGATCGTCCAGTCGGGCAACGACGCCACGATCGCCCTGGCCGAGGGCGTAGGCGGGACGGTCGAGCACTTTGTCGAACTCATGAACGAGCAGGCCAAGGTGCTCGGACTGAAGAACACGGTCTACAAGAATCCGGAAGGACTCACCGCGCCGGGGCACACCACGACCGCGCGCGACCTGAGCACGCTGGCGACGCGGCTGATGCGCGACTTCCCGGAGTACATGCACTACTACTCGATCAAGAAGTACCGCTTTCCCGGCACGCCATCGACCAACGACACCAATCGCAATCTCCTGCTGTTCCGCGATCCGACCGTCGATGGCCTGAAGACCGGCCATACGGAAGCTGCGGGCTATTGCATGGTCGTAACGGCCAAGCGCGACTTCCCGAACCTCGGCGGTGGCCGCCGCCTGCTATCCATCGTCCTGGGCACCGCCAGCGAAAACGCACGTGCCAACGAATCCCAGAAGCTCCTGAACTGGGGCTATACCGCCTATGACGCGGTCCGCCTGTTCGATGCCGGCCAGCCCGTCGCGACGCCGCCCGTGTGGAAGGGCAAGGAAAACACCGTCAAGCTCGGCCGCCCGGAGGCGATCGTGGTCGCGGTCCCGGCGGGTTCCGCCAGCAAGATCAAGACTTACGTGGCGCGCCCGGACCCGCTGGTTGCGCCGCTCGCCAAGAACCAGCCTGTCGGTACGCTGAAGGTCTCCCTGGCGGATCAGCCGGTGACCGAGGTGCAATTGGTTGCACTCGATGCCGTGGAGCAGGCGGGCCTGCTGGGCCGCGCGTGGGACGCCGTCCGCCTCTGGATCAAGTAGCTGTTGTTCAGCTGAGGTCAGTGCTATACTCGTGGGCTTTTCGGAAAAAACCGAAGGGTTTCACGTTTTCGTCATCTCCCGGCCTCCTCGCGCCATGTCACGTCATGAAGAGGAATCCGGCCGGAGTGTTTTGGGATTAATTCATTCATGCCAACCATCAATCAACTGGTGCGTCAGGGTCGCGAGGTCGAAAAGATCAAGTCGAAGAGCCCTGCCATGCAGAACTCGCCGCAACGTCGCGGTGTCTGCACCCGGGTCTACACCACGACCCCGAAAAAGCCGAACTCGGCGCTGCGTAAGGTCGCCAAGGTGCGCCTGACCAACGGCTTCGAGGTCATTTCCTACATCGGCGGCGAAGGCCACAACCTGCAGGAACACAGCGTCGTGCTGGTTCGCGGCGGTCGTGTCAAGGACTTGCCCGGTGTTCGTTACCACATCGTGCGCGGTTCGCTCGACTTGCAAGGCGTGAAAGATCGCAAGCAGTCGCGTTCCAAGTACGGCGCGAAGCGTCCCAAGAAGGCCTAAGGCTTTCCGAATTTCATTCAGCGGTGTTCGTGTGCCTTGGCCGGTGCATCGAACGAAGTGACCCGATTTTGGGTCGAGTAAGTGAGAGTTCTTGTTGGCTCTCGCGGTGTCGGAAACGGCGCCAACTGAAGCAAAGAGGTTAGAAAAATGCCACGTCGTCGCGAAGTCCCCAAACGTGAAATCCTGCCGGATCCCAAGTACGGCAATGTCGAGCTGTCGAAGTTCATGAACGTGATCATGGAAGGCGGCAAGAAGGCAATCGCCGAGCGCATCATCTACGGTGCGCTCGACCAGATCGAGAAGAAGAACCCGGGCAAGGACCCGCTGGAAGCTTTCACCATCGCCATCAACAACGTCAAGCCGATGGTCGAAGTGAAGTCGCGCCGCGTGGGCGGTGCGAACTACCAGGTGCCGGTCGAAGTGCGTCCGGTCCGTCGTCTGGCGCTCTCGATGCGCTGGATCAAGGAAGCCGCCCGCAAGCGCGGCGAGAAGTCGATGGCCCTTCGTCTGGCCAACGAGCTCATGGAAGCCACGGAAGGCCGTGGCGGCGCCATGAAGAAGCGCGATGAAGTGCATCGCATGGCCGAGGCCAACAAGGCCTTCAGCCACTTCCGCTTCTAAGAGTCGTCCCCCTAAATACAGACAGGCTGGAAGCCCGACCCACCGATGCGGTGGGCGGGCTTTCATCCGTTAACGGAGTAAATTTCATGGCACGCAAGACCCCCATCGAGCGCTACCGCAACATCGGTATCTCGGCCCACATCGACGCCGGCAAGACGACCACCACCGAGCGCATCCTGTTCTACACCGGCGTGACCCACAAGCTGGGCGAAGTGCATGACGGCGCTGCCACGACCGACTGGATGGAGCAGGAGCAAGAGCGCGGCATCACGATCACCTCGGCTGCCGTGACCTGCTTCTGGAAGGGCATGGACCGTTCGCTGCCCGAACACCGCATCAACATCATCGACACCCCCGGTCACGTGGACTTCACCATCGAGGTGGAGCGTTCCATGCGCGTGCTCGACGGCGCCGTGATGGTGTACGACTCGGTCGGCGGCGTGCAGCCCCAGTCCGAGACCGTCTGGCGCCAGGCCAACAAGTACAAGGTGCCCCGCCTCGCGTTCGTCAACAAGATGGACCGCATCGGCGCCAACTTCTTCCGCGTGCGCCAGATGATGATTGACCGCCTGAAGGCCAGTCCCGTGCCGATCGTGATCCCGATTGGCGCTGAGGACAAGTTCCAGGGCGTGGTCGACCTGCGCAAGATGAAGGCCATCTTCTGGGACGAGGCCTCGCAGGGCATGAAGTTCGAATACCGCGAGATCCCGGCCGAACTGCTCGAGTCCGCCAAGGAATGGCGCGAGAAGATGGTCGAGAGCGCCGCCGAGGCTTCCGAAGAGCTGATGAACAAGTACCTCGAAGAGGGCGACCTCAGCGAGGACGAGATCACTTTCGGCCTGCGCACGCGCACCATCGCGGGCGAGATCCAGCCGATGATGTGTGGCAGCGCGTTCAAGAACAAGGGCGTGCAGCGCATGCTCGACGCCGTGATCGAACTGATGCCCTCGCCGATGGACATCCCCCCGGTCGAAGGCACCGACGACGACGAAAAGGAAACCAGCCGCAAGCCGACCGACGAAGAGAAATTCTCGGCACTGGCCTTCAAGCTGATGACCGACCCGTACGTCGGCCAGTTGACCTTCGTGCGCGTCTACTCGGGCGTGCTGAGCAAGGGTGACACGGTCTACAACCCGGTCAAGGGCAAGAAGGAGCGCATCGGCCGTATCGTGCAGATGCACGCCAACGAGCGTCTCGAGATCGACGAAATCCGCGCCGGCGACATCGCCGCATGCGTGGGCCTGAAGGATGTGACCACCGGCGAAACGCTGTGCGATCCGGACGCGATCATCACGCTCGAGCGCATGGAGTTCCCCGAGCCCGTGATCTCGCAGGCCGTCGAGCCGAAGACCAAGGCCGACCAGGAAAAGATGGGCATTGCGCTCCAACGCCTGGCTTCCGAAGATCCGTCGTTCCGCGTGCGTTCCGACGAGGAATCCGGCCAGACCATCATCTCCGGCATGGGCGAGCTTCACCTCGAAATCATCGTGGACCGCATGAAGCGCGAGTTCGGCGTGGAAGCCAACGTCGGGAAGCCGCAGGTGGCCTACCGCGAAACGATCCGCAAGACGGTTGAAGATGCCGAAGGCAAGTTCGTTCGCCAGTCGGGCGGCAAGGGCCAGTACGGCCACGTGGTGCTCAAGCTCGAGCCGAACGAAGCCGGCAAGGGCTTCGAATTCGTCGACGCGATCAAGGGCGGCGTGGTGCCGCGCGAGTACATCCCCGCTGTCGAAAAGGGCGTGATCGAAGCGCTGACCCAAGGTGTGCTGGCCGGCTACCCGGTCGTCGACGTCAAGGTCACGCTGCACTTCGGTTCGTACCACGACGTGGACTCGAACGAAATGGCATTCAAGATGGCCGCGATCTTCGGTTTCAAGGAAGGCGCCCGCAAGGCTTCGCCGGTGATCCTGGAGCCGATGATGGCCGTGGAAGTCGAGACCCCGGAAGACTACGCCGGCAACGTGATGGGCGACCTGTCTTCGCGTCGCGGCATGGTGCAGGGCATGGACGACATGATCGGTGGCGGCAAGCTCATCAAGGCGGAAGTCCCCCTGTCGGAAATGTTCGGCTACTCGACCACGCTGCGCTCGGCCACGCAAGGCCGCGCCACCTACACGATGGAGTTCAAGCATTACTCCGAAGCACCGCGCAACGTGGCCGAAGCCATCGTCGCGTCGCGCTCGAAGTAAACCCGTTCAGTCTGCGACCCCGTGCCTTTCGTTGCCCGTGGCGAGAGAACCAGCAACAGGGTGCAGACGTTAAACCCCACACGGGCATTGCTCTTTCAAGGATAGAAAATGGCAAAAGGAAAATTCACCCGTACGAAGCCGCACGTGAACGTGGGCACGATTGGTCACGTGGACCATGGCAAGACGACGCTGACGGCGGCGATTGCGACGGTGC
>NZ_JASZYM010000024.1:0-92799 GCF_030317005.1 Variovorax sp. J22R115
CCTCGTCAAGGCAAGCCAGCACGTGAGCACGGTTGACTTCCCGACTGCGATGAACCCCTTTGCCGCGTACCGCCTCCACAGTCGCACGGTCCTGCGGGCTCAGCTTCAACTGTGTTTGGCGCATGACTACCTCCGAACGTCTTGTGGCGACATGCGGAGTGTAATCATGTTCCGTTATTTACGTGTTGGCGTACTAGGTGCGCGCGTTCGGCGACGCTGCGTTGTAGCAGATCACGGCTCAACGGCCTTGAATTGAAAGAGCAGTTCGTAGCGCAAGAGCTTCACGTGCGGCAACGCCTTTGCCGCCAGCACGACGCGGGGCTCAAAGTCCGAGGCGACCAGAATGGCACGCACGTTTTGCTCGGTGTCAGACATGCAGCCGACATAACCGAGGATCTGACCGAGCGCCGCGTCCTTCGCTTTGCCGGCCTTGAGTTCGATCACCACCAGGTGGCCTCGCGCATCGCGCGCCAACAGGTCGATGCGCCCGGCCTCGGTGACGCGCTCGACACCACCGGGCTCAAGCACTAGACCGTCTTCCAGCTCAGCGACGCGCCGGGCCAGCCAGTCGTGCAGATCCCGCTCCAGCGAGACACTAGCTTCGAAGGCTTGCTCGGTCTCTTCGAGCGTTTCGCTGTCCAATAAGTCTTCATCGAGTTCCGCGGCCTGCTCCATGCCGGGCACGGCGATCAGACCTCGCTTTATCTGCGACTTGTACCAAGCGTGGTGCGTGGCGCCCCATCGGCTATTCGGGAAATGCTCACGCACCAGTGATGCAAGGCGATGCGCCTCGGGCATGCACCCGCCGGCCGCGTACTCAGCCAGCACGAGCTCCTTGATCGTTGCATAAGGCATAACACTCTCCTCTTGAAATCAGAACAGGCCCGACTCGTCCGTCGAATTGCAGGGCGCCCTGGACGCCCTTCAAGCAACCGTCAGCTGCGCGATCTTCGGCCCAATCGCTCCTGATAGCTTGAGCCATCGTCGTCCTCGGGACCGTACTCGCCCGCGTAGGCGCGGCAACCCTCCATGAAGGATTCGGAGTTACCGCCGCAGTCGTCGGGGTCTTCGATGCCCTTTTCTTCAGCCCACTCGTAGCCGCGTTCATGGCCTGAACAGTCGCCAGTGGACAGATAGCCCATGAATGTGAGCGGATCTGCATCCTGGCCGTCGTCCACCTCGACGTGGGCCGTGCCGGCGGAATCCATCTCGTCACTGTTGTCAGTCTCCGCCGTGCAACCGAAGGCAGCCAGCGCCAGTGCAGACACGAGGAGCAGAGTTTTGAAATTCGCAGATTGCATTACAACGTTTGTCGTTCGCGGTTTGAACTTCGAGGCCGGTTCGGGTTCAGGTGGTTCGGCATCGTGCGGCTGCCAATTGGAACTGCCGGTACGCCGCGCCCTGTCGATTCGGACCTCCATCCCACAGCAATAGGTGCGCGAGTAATGCTTCGGCGCCGCCAGCTGTAGCTCGCGCATCGCGGGGCGCGGAGCAGGTGGGCATCATGCGCAGCTCGTGGGGCAGCAGGCGTCCGCACACCTGGCGCTGCACGAGCTGGCGCGATGCCGGGATCGGTGCTGCGGCGCTCTCTCGCGACCTTGCCACCATGCCGCAACGCTGCCCAGAATTGACGGACGACCTGCATGACGGCACGCCAGAATGATCGGCACGACGCGAAAACCCGCCCGACCATTGGGTCTGCTACGTCGACTTCGTAGCTGCGATTGCTGCCCGTAGGGGTTGCATAGCCGCTGTTCCTGGACGGGGTAGGCGCATTGGTTATCGCGCCGACACTTTCGTACGCTCGAATTCAAACACCGATGTTTTCCCGTTCGCGGTTACCTCGAAGCGAATGACGTCGTTCGGCTCCGGGTAGGGATCGCAACAGCCCTTCAAAATCAACTCGCCCGACACCATGTGCAACGGATCGACAGTGTTGGCCTGCAAGATCGAATTCGCAGCCTGTTCCTGATTCCGGGCGTTGTACTCGATCTGTTGGACTCCAACCCCGGTAGCCGCGCCCACCGCCGCCCCGGCAACAAGCCCCGCAAAGGGGTCGTAGACGCGAACGGTGTTCGCCCCAGAGAACGCGGTGACTCCTCCCCGGCCGGCCACGTAGCCGTGGTAGTTCGAGGTGTAGGTTTGATGCGATGCACCGTAAGCGGCCGCCCCGGCGGCCAGTCCGCCAACAATGGCCAGTGCGATTTGCTTGCTCGTCTTTTCCCTCTGAATCTCAGCGATTCGCTCCGTATAGGAGTAAATCGGGACCGGCTGACCGCGGAAGAATGCCTTCACGTTGTTCGTCGTGAAGTTGACGGGCTCAGCTGCGTTATTTGCGTACCCGATCGTGAATGTCGTCATGGTTGTGCCCTGCATCTTGAATGTCGGGTACATGAAGATTTCATGGACCTCGTCCTTCTCGACTACGCTCCCAACACCCTGGGTGTACTTCAATGTCTGAAGCGGAGCGTTGGCCTTACCAGAGTAGGCGACCATGGTGCTGCATCCACTCGTCGCGAGAGCCAGTGCGGTAACGACGATCGCTGTTTGTGCCATTCCGACTGCGGGCAGGGTGACGATGGTGATAGTTTTCTTCATTGTTTTTCCTTCGCGCACTTCGATCACGGCAGCGCCGCCGGGCAATCGGATGAGGTGCTCATAGAACGCACCTGCCCGTCGCTGTAGTTGCAGGTCTTGATCCTGCGCTGCAGATTGATGTTCGCGCCGGTGAAGTACGTCGCGACCTCGACGGGCCGATCCACGTAGACCACCAGGGGCGGTGGAGCCGGCTGCTGCACATAGATAACCTGGGGCTGCGGAGCGACGTAGACCTGCTGCTGCACGACGACGACCGGCGGGGGCGCGAGAGCTGCGCCGATGGCATTAGCTCAATCGGCTCCGTGCATGGAGCCCGCGAAGGCGGCGGGCGCGAACGCCGCGCACAGCGCGATCGAAAGAACGAGTTTTTTCATTTTGATCGGAAGGTGTTTCGATTGGAAAATCAATCGCTTGCGGTCAATGGCAGCCGAACTGATTACAGGTCTGACTAAAGAAATTGCCCCGGCTGTCGGAGCCATTCGTGTATGTCGTGTCGCCGATGCGTTGACTGGTGCTATTCCAACTGTTGCCGTTCGCAGCAGTGCCGTTCGTGTACGTCGAGTTGCCGACGTGCTGACTGCTCTGGCTCCAGGTGTTTCCATCGGCGCTCGAGCCTTGGACGTTCGTCGTGTTGCCGAAGCGTTGCACGTTGTAGGTGTTGCCCGAGTTGTCGGTACACGTCTTGTAGGCTTCCGAGCCATAGCATGCGGCGTGGGATGCGGATGCAAAGAGTGACAAGCAGGCAGCTGCAATCGCGGCAAGAGTCGCGTACTTCATGGTCTCGTATCTAGAAGAGCGGGCAACATCGCCCACGCATGCACTCAGCTGTGGCGCATGCGTCGGTGTCTGTTGTGGTGCCCCTGCCAGGGCTCAAGCCTCAGGAGGCTTCGTTTCGCTGGCGGTAGCGCGGCTCGGGCCGCGGCGGCGGGAGCCTGTCCGGAATTTTGTGTGTGAGGCATAGCATGACGACCAGGAGCATGTATGCCAAGCAGGAAGACGACGAAGGCGGCAGCGGCCGCCGCGGCGGCATTGCCGTCGATCCCCAAGGAACTGATTGACCAGTTCGTGAAGGGGCCCATGAGCGCCGAGGCGGTGCAAGCCGCCTCGATGGCCTTCAAGAAGGCGCTCATCGAACGCGCCTTGGGCGCTGAGTTGTCGCACCACCTAGGCTACCCGCCGGGTGCGACGAAGGCCGAGGACGCGAGCAACCACCGCAACGGCGCCAGCGGCAAGACCGTCTTGACCGAGGACGGCCCGCTGCGCATCGAGGTGCCGCGTGACCGCGAGGGCTCGTTCGTGCCGGTCCTGATCCCTAAGCACGAGCGACGCTTCACCGGCTTCGACGACAAGATCGTGGCCATGTACGCCCGGGGCATGACGGTGCGTGAGATCCAGGGCTTCCTCGCCGAGCAATACGGCACCGAGGTCAGCCCGGAGTTCATCAGCTCGGTCACCGATGCCGTGATGGCCGAGGTCGGCGCCTGGCAGTCGCGGCCGCTGGAGCCGATGTACCCGGTGATCTTCTTCGACGCGCTGCGCGTGAAGATCCGGGAAGAAGCGGTGGTGCGCAACAAGGCGATCTACCTGGCCCTGGGGGTGCTGCCCGACGGCACCCGCGACATCCTGGGCCTGTGGATCGAGAACACCGAGGGCGCCAAGTTCTGGATGAAGGTCTTCAACGACCTGAGGACGCGCGGCGTGAGCGACATCCTGATTGCGGTCACCGACGGCCTCAAGGGCATCGGCGAGGCGCTCGTTGCGGTCTTCCCGGCTACCACGCTGCAGACGTGCATCGTGCACCTGATCCGCAACAGCCTGGACTATGCGAGCTGGAAGGACCGCAAGCTGCTCGCTGCAGCGCTGCGCCCGGTGTACACGGCCTCGAGTGCCGAGGCGGCGCTGGAGGCGTTGAACGATTTTGAGCGCAGCACGTGGGGGCACAAGTTCCCTACCGTCACCGCGGCGTGGCGCCGCGCCTGGGATCGCGTGATTCCGTTCTTCGCGTTCCCACCGGCCGTGCGTCGCGTGGTCTACACAACGAATGCCATCGAGAGCGTGCACAGCCGGCTGCGCAAGATCATCAAGACCCGCGGGCACTTCCCCAGCGACGACGCGGCCACCAAGCTGATCTGGCTGGCGCTGCGCAACATCACAGCCGACTGGGGGCGCGCCGCAAAGGAATGGCGCGAGGCCATGAACCAGTTCGCGATACTCTACGAAGAACGCTTCACGCAGCCCAATCACGGCGGCGGCAGAACAGGAGGTTGAGCATGAGTACATGGCTCAACCGGGGGCGCCTCCGGCGGCCTGGCAGGGGCCTGAAGATAGAAGAGAAATCAGCAAGACCGATTCACCAACCGCCCCACACACAGAAATTCGGACACCCCCTGCGGCGGTTCGGCGTCCATGTTCCAGCGCGCGCCAAAGCTCGCCATGTACGCCACCACGCGCTCGATCTCTTCATCGCTGAGCACTTGGAATGCCGCCATGAAGAACGCTCGCGTCACGCTGATCTCGCGCGGACTCTGACCACCCGTGTGCTTTCGCCACTGCTCGGGCTGCACGGCGAACAGGCGCGCCATCTCGTAGGCCGTGAGACCGAACTGCTCCTTGAGGACCTGCAGGTCCCGCGGTGTCGGCGCGTGATAGTCAGTGACCGGGGGCGTGATCCGCATGGAGGACTTCGCCTGGTCGTCGCTGGAGGCCGTCACTTGGGCCTTGTGGCGCGGACTGCTGGATTCATCGGTACATCCTTGAAGGGTTGAGGGCGCTTTATCGCTGCACCACGGCATGAATTTTACCGACCTTTTGGGTCGCACACGGCAATGGTTGAGCGCATCGCTCCGTGCACTAATTCACGGTGCGCCTGCACGCTCGCGCAACCGCCGGCTCGGCGAAGGACGGCCGCCGCCTGGCGCGCTTCGACTAAGCTGACGTCCGGGTACGTGCGCACGCCCATCCACCGAGGCTAGCCAGTCGTGGGTGAGGTGTAGCGCACGGACCATTTGCGCGATGTGACTGCACGCGAGGGATCCGAACGCACTTCGAGCATGAGGCCGGCGCCGTCGTCGTAAGGCTTGCGATCGCAATCTTGTCGAGCGGCGGGGCATTGGACTCAACCGCCCCGTCTTTCCAGAAGGCGTCTCTGGCGCAAGGGATCAGTTCGCGCGGATCTTCGCCGCCTCCACCAATTTGCCGAATCGGATGTACTCCTGCCGCATCATGCGCATCGTGGCTTCGCCATCCACGAACTTGACCTCGACGCCGAGCTTGGCAAATTGCGATTTGACTTCAGGGTCGTCCATCACGCGCTGCATGGCGGTCGCCAACTTGCCCTGGATCGGGGCAGGCGTCGCCGCCGGCAGGAACACGCCAACCCACGCGATCACTTCGGCGCTCGGATAGCCCGCCTCGACCACCGTCGGCACGTTGGGCAGGTCAGGCAGGCGGGTGGCCGAGGTGACGGCCAGCGCCCGCAGTTGCCCCTGCTTGACCCGGCTCACGGCGCCGATAGCGGTGTCGAAGCCGTAACTCACCTCGCCCGCCAGAACAGCCTGCACGCATTGGGCGCCGCTCTTGTATGGGATCTCGGTGATGTTGACGCCGGCCGAGACTTTGATCGCCTCGCCCGAAAGCTGCGCCGTGCTGCCAACGCCGAATGAGGCGTAGCTGATGTTCTCACCCTTCTTTGCGGCCTGGACCACGTCGCCCAGCGTCTTGTAGGGCGAATCGGGCTTGACCAGGATGAGATTGGGGAACGACGCCAGAGTGCCGACCGCGGCGAAGCTGCGGATCGGGTCGTAGGGCACCTTGCCCATGACCTGTGGGCTGATCGTGAACGCCGCGTTGGAACCCATGAAGATCGTGTAGCCGTCAGGCTCGGCGCGCGCCACCGCGTCGGCGCCGATCATCGTGCCTGCGCCGGGGCGGTTGTCGACCACCACCGGCTGGCCCAGGATCGCCTGGAGCTTGGGGCTCAGCACCCGGGCCATGGCATCGATCGTGCCGCCCGCCGCGTAGGGCACGACGACCTTGATCGGCCGGCTCGGGTAGTCGGAGGCCATGGCGGTGCCAGCGGCTGCTGCCATCACGGTCATTGACAGTGCAGTCAGCACTTTTCTGAAGAGGATCATTTCCTTTTTTCCTTGAATCATGATGTGAGATGTGCGCCGACTCAAAACGTCGCCGAGTGGCGGGCCATGTCGATGAGCAGTTGCGGCGGTGCGAAGCGGGCGTCGTAGCGCTCGGCGAGGTATTGGGCGCGTTGCACGGCCTTCTCCAGCCCGTACTGGTTGAGGAACTGGAACACGCCGCCAGTCCAACGCGGAAAGCCGATGCCCAGCACCGAGCCGATGTTTCCGTCACCCGCGTTGTCGAGCACGCCCTCTTGCAGGATGCGCACGGATTCGATGGCCATGCAGAACAGTAGGCGGTCCACCTTGTCTTGCTGCGGGTATTGCTTCTCGGGCTTAACGAAGTGTTGCGCCAGGCCCGGCCAGAACTGCTTGCCGCTCTCGGGGTAGTCGTAGAAGCCGCCGCCAGCGGCGCGGCCCTTGCGGCTGAATTCGTTCAGCATGAGCTCCATCACTGTGTCCGCGCCATGGGGGGGCAGGGGGCGCCCTTCTGCGGCGAAGGCCTTCAGGGTTTCCAGCCGGTTGTTGTAAGACAGGGCCAGGCTCACTTCGTCGAGCACGGCCAGCGGGCCCACGGGGAAGCCGGCGAACATGGCGGCGGCTTCGATGCTGGCCGGATCCTGGCCCTCGCCGAGCATGGCCACGCCCTCGCGGGTGAAGGTGCTGAACACGCGGCTGGTGAAGAAGCCGCGGCTGTCGTTGACGACGATGGGTGTCTTGCCCAACTGCATCACTAGGTCCAGCGTCTGGGCCAGGGTCTCCTTGGAAGTCTCGGCACCCTTGATCACCTCGACCAGTTGCATGCGGTGCACCGGCGAGAAGAAGTGCGTGCCGATGAAGCGCTCGGGCCGGGTGGACGACTTCGCCAGGCCGGTGATCGGCAGCGTGGAGGTATTGGAGGCCCAGATCGCGTCGGGGCGCAGCAGTGGCTCCAGCGCGCGGGTGATCTGATCCTTGAGATCGGGCCGCTCGGGCGCGGCCTCGATCACCATGTCCACGTGGGCCAGCTCTTCGTAGCTCTCGACGGCGTGCATGCGGGCCAGGATCTGCTGGCGCTTGGCTGCGTCGAGCTCGCCCTTTTCCTCTCGCTTGGCGAGCAGCTTGTCGGCAGCGGCGATGGCGCCCTGGGCCTGCTCAAGCGTGGCGTCCTTGATCCAGACCTCGATGCCGCGCAGCGCCGCAACGTAGGCGATGCCCTTGCCCATCATGCCGGCGCCCAGCACGGCCAGCGTCTTGACGCTGCGTTTTTCGAAGCCCGGGGGGCGCTGCGCGCCGTTCTTGATCTCGTTGGCGCGGAACCAGAACGTGCCGATGATGTTCTTGGACACCGAGCCCGTGACCAGGCCGACGAAGTAGCGCGTTTCGATGCGGCTGGCAGTGTCGAAATCGACCTGCATGCCCTCCACGCTGGCGCAGACGATGGCCTCGGGCGCCGGGTAGCAGCCGCGGGTCTTGGCGCGGACCTGGGCGGCGGCGTTGGAGATCCAGCGCTTGGCCTCGGGCGCATCGTTCCAACCGCCAGGCGGGATGTGGCCCGGCGCGTCCCAGGGCTGGCTGCTGGCCGGGTGGGCGGCGATCCAGGCGCGCGCCTTGGACATCAGCTCCTCGGAGGTGGCGGCCAGCTCGTGCACCAGGCCGGCCTTGTGCGCCTCGGCGGGCGACATCAGCTTGCTGTCCTGGAGGTAGGGCTGGCTTGCGGCCAGGCCAAGCAGGCGCGTCATTCGCACCACGCCGCCGGCGCCGGGCATCAGACCCAGCGTGGCTTCGGGCAGGCCAAACTGCGCCTTGGGCATGTCGAGCGCGATGCGATGGTGGCAGGCCAGCGCGATCTCGAAGCCCCCACCCAGGGCCGTGCCGTTGAGCGCGGCAACCACTGGCTTGCCCAGTTTTTCCAAGCGACGCAGCGCACTCTTGCCGCGTTCGGTAGCGGCGAACAGCTTGTCGGCATCGGCAGGTTGCATGTTGTAAAGGCGCTTCAAGTCGCCGCCGGCAAAGAAGCTCTCCTTGGCCGAGGTCAGGATGACGCCGGTGATGCGGTCCTTTTGCGCTTCCAGTTCGGCTACGCGTTGCGCCAGGCAATCGCGCATGGCGTCGGTCATGGTGTTGACGCTTTGTTCGGGCGCGTCGAAGGTCAGGGTGACGATGCCGTCGTCGGCATGGTGGAATTGAATGGGTTCTTGCACAGCTACGTTCCTCAAAATCAAAGACGTTCGATCACGGTCGCCACGCCCATGCCGCCGGCCACGCACAAGGTGGCGACTCCGTAGCGCAGCTGGCGGCGTTCCAACTCGTCGAGCAGGGTGCCCAGAATGATGGCGCCGGTGGCGCCGATGGGATGGCCCATGGCGATGGAACCACCGTTGACGTTGATCTTGTCCATGGGCACGCCCAGCGTCTTGGCAAAGTGCAGGGGCACTGCCGCGAAGGCTTCGTTGACCTCGAACAGATCGATCTGGTCGGCCCGCAGCCCGGCCCTGGCCAGGGCCTTCTGCGTGGCCGGCACCGGACCGGTGAGCATGAGCGTGGCCTCTACCGTGACCAGGCCCGTGCCAAGGATGCGGGCGCGCGGCCGCAGGTTCAGCTCCTTGCCGATCTTCCCGCTGCCCACCAACACCAGGCCCGCACCGTCGACGATGCCCGACGAGCTGCCCGCGGTGTGCACCGCGGCGATGCGGTCGAGTTGCGGGTAACGCTGGCGCGCCACGACGGCGTGGGCGCCGGCCGAGGCGCCGCCGAACGCGGGCTTGAGCGAAGCGAGCGATGCGGCCGTAGTCTCTTCGCGGATGTACTCGTCGTGGTCCAGCACGGTCAGGCCGTTGCCGTCCAGCACGGGAACCAGCGAGCGCTTGAAGTGACCCGCGCCGCGTGCGGCGGCGGCCAGCTGTTGAGAACGCAGGGCGAAGGCATCGAGCGTTTCGCGGTCGAAGCCGTGCAGGGCCGCGATCATATCGGCGCTGTAGCCCTGTGGCACGTAGGCAATTTTCAGGCTGGTGGCCGGGTCGTAGATCCAGGCGCCGCCGCTGGCGCCCAGGCCCAGGCGCGACATTGATTCCACGCCGCCGGCCGCGATCAGATCGTGCCAGCCCGAACGCACCTTCTCGGCGGCGATATTCACCGCCTCCAATCCCGCGCCGCAAAAGCGTTGCAAGGCCATGCCCGGAACTTGGGTCCAGCCACCCGGTGCGCACAGCGCCGCGATACGCGGCAGGCACGAGCCTTGGTCGCCCACGGCAGAGCTGATTCCCATGATGAGGTCATCCACGCGGCCGGGGTCCAGCGCAACGCGCGTGCGCAAGGCCTCCAGCAAGCCAACTACCAGATCGATGGGCTTTGTCTCATAAAGTGCGCCGCCCCCAGGTTTGCCTTTGCCGCGCGGAGTCCGCACAGCGTCGAAAATCATTGCATCGGACATGTTTTCTCCAATAAAACGAACCTAGTGTCTCGAAATAATTTGTCGAAGTCAATTTTTTTGTGCATACTTCACTCCAAGGACCAAAAAATGGATCAACCGTCTCACTTTATCGATGCTCAAGCAGACTCAGACAAGCCAGGCAACAGCGCGTTGGCGCGGGGCATCCACGTTCTGCAGGCCTTCGGCGTCGATGCGCCCGCACTGACCGCCAAGGAACTCATGGCGGCCACCGGCTTGCCCAAGCCGACCTTGTTCCGCCTGGTCACTACCTTGTGCGAGGCCGGACTGCTGCGCTACGACGAGGCCGACGGACGCTTTCTGCCCGCGCCGGGGCTGGCGCGCCTGGCCGCTCCGCTGCTGGCGCGCACCTCCATCCGGCAATTGGCATTCGGGCCGATGCAGGCACTGGCCGAGCGCGCCGTTGCGCAGGTGTCCTTGGGCCTGGGCCTGGGATTGGACCTCGTCTACATCGAACTGGCGCAGTCCAAGGACTGCGTGACGGTCCGACCGGCCATGGGCAGCCACATTTCGCTGTCCCGGACCGCTTCCGGCCGCGCATACCTGGCCGCACTGCCGCTCGAGCAGGCCCAGCGCTACCTGGATGGTGTGCGCGCCAGCGACGCGGAGCATGGTGCCTGGCTGGCCGAGCGCTTGCAGGAAGCCCGGCGCGATTTGGCCGAACGCGGCTTTTGCGTCAATCGAGGCGACCTGCAGCGACAGCTCGAAGCGGTGGCCGTGCCGGTGCGTGCCGCCGGCAACCCCGACGAGATCTACGTCTTCGCTTGCAACGTCCCCAGTTTCGAATTGCGGCCCGGCCAGTTGCTCGACGACGTAGGCCCGCGCCTGGCCACGCTCGCGCGCAGCATCGAAGCCGCCTTGGGGACGACCACTGCATCGCCCCTCTGACAGATTTTTCACTCGCCTGAACTCCCCCCACATGAACTTCGATCTCTCCGATGAACAGCAAGCCCTGTGCGACGCCGTTTCGCGCACCTGCGCCCGCTTCGACGACGAGTACTGGCTGCGCAAAGACAAAGAGGGCGGCTTCCCGTTCGAGTTACACCAAGCGCTGGCCGAGTCCGGCTGGCTGGGCATCTGCATTCCAGAGGAATATGGCGGCTCGGGCCTGGGCATCACCGAGGCGGCGCTGATGATGCAGACGATCAGCGCCTCCGGCGCGGGCATGTCTGGCGCCTCGGCCGTCCACATGAACATCTTCGGATTGCAGCCAGTGGTGATCTTTGGCAGCGACGCTCAAAAGAAGCGCATGCTGCCGCCGCTGGTCCAGGGCAAGGAAAAGGCCTGCTTTGCCGTCACGGAGCCCGACGCAGGCCTGAACACCACGCGGCTGAAGACCCAGGCCTTGCGCGAGGGTGACCACTACATCCTCAGCGGATCCAAGGTCTTCATTTCCACCGCGCAGGTGGCCGAGAAGATGCTGATCCTGGCGCGCACCACGCCGCTGGACCAAGTGAAAAAGCCCACCGATGGCCTGAGCCTGTTCTACACCGACATCGATCGGCGCTTCGTCGAGGCGCGTGTCATCGACAAGATGGGGCGGAAGGCGGTGGACACCAACCAGTTGTTCATCGACGGCCTCAAGGTGCCGGTGGAAGACCGCATCGGCGAAGAAGGCCAGGGCTTCCACTACATCCTGCATGGCATGAACCCCGAGCGCATCCTGATTGCCTCGGAGGCCATCGGCCTGGGCAAGGTGGCCCTCAAGCGCGCCACCCAGTATGCGAACGAGCGCATCGTGTTCGACCGTCCCATCGGCCAGAACCAGGCCATCCAGCATCCGCTGGCCGAGCGCTGGATGCAACTGGAGGCGGCCAACCTGATGATGCTCAAGGCGGCCGACCTCTTCGATCGCGGCCTGCCTTGCGGCGCCGAGGCCAACAGCGCCAAGTACCTGGGAGCCGAAGCGGGCTACCAGGCCTGCCTGCAGGCGGTGATGACGCACGGCGGCTACGGCTATGCCAAGGAGTATCACGTCGAGCGCTACCTGCGCGAGAGCCTGATTCCGCGCATCGCGCCAATCAGCCCGCAGCTCATTCTTTGCTTCATCGCCGAGAAAGTGCTGGGGCTGCCGAAGTCTTACTAAGCGCCACACCCATGACGACAACCCCCATCGATCCTCAGGCGATCGACCGCTTGGCCCATTGGGCGCAGGTCTGCCCCGAGAAAGTCGCCGTGCGCCTGGTGGACGGCGACGCGGTCACGAGCTTGACCTATCGCGAACTCGAGGCGCGCGCCAGCGTGGTGGCCCAGTGGCTCATCGGCCTGGGCCTGCGCGAAGGCGAGGGCATCGCGCTGCTGATGGAGAACCGCCCTGACCTGTTCGCGCTGGCCTGGGGTGCCCGCCGTGCCGGGTTGTACTACACGCCGGTGAGCACGCACCTCAATCCGGGCGAGGTGGAATACATCCTGCGCGACTGCGGCGCGCAGTTGTTGGTCGCGACGCAAAAGACAGCGTCGCTGGTTCCCAAGGACGGCACTTGGCACGGCGCACGCTATCTGCTCGACGGGCAGGCCGACGGTTTCGAGTCGATGGTGCCGGCCCTGGCGCGCTACGCGCCTGGCGCCGCGCTGCCCGAGCGCATGGTCGGGCGCGACTTTCTGTATTCGTCGGGCACGACCGGCAAGCCCAAGGGCATCAAGCGACCGCTCGTCCCCTTTGCGAACCGGTTCCAGGACGCCTACGACGCGGTGGTGTGGCGCGAGTTCTTCCAGTTCGGCGCGAACTCCATCTATCTCACGATGGCGCCGCTCTATCACGCCGCGCCGCTGCGCAGTTGCATGCGCAACATCGACTGGGGCGGCAGCAACATCGTCGCCAGCCGATTCGACGCCGAGCGCGCGCTGCATCTGATCGCCCAGTATCGGGTGACGCACAGCCAGTGGGTGCCGACCATGATGGTGCGCCTGCTTGCTTTGTCCGACGCGATGCGCGAAAGCGCCGACCTGAGCAGCATGCGCGTGGCCATCCACGCGGCCGCGCCGTGCCCGCCCGAGATCAAGCGCCGCATGATCGAATGGTGGGGCCCGGTCTGGTATGAGTACTACGGCGGCTCCGAGGGCGTCGGGCTCACCGCCATCGACAGCGAACAATGGCTGCGCAAGCCAGGGGCCGTCGGGCGCGTCCAACTCGGCGTCATCCACATCAAGGACGACGCAGGCCACGAACTGCCTGTGGGCGAGCAGGGCCGCATCTGGTTCTCGGGCACGCCCCGCTTCCAGTACCACAACGACCCGGCAAAGACGGCCGCGGCCTACGACGCGACGGGCTGCGCCACCTTCGGCGACATCGGCCATGTCGACGAGGAGGGCGACCTTTTCATCTCGGGGCGGCGCACCGACCTCATCCTCTCGGGCGGCGTGAACATCTACCCGCAGGAGATCGAGAACCTGCTCGCCGCCTATCCGGGCGTTTCGGACGTGGCGGTGATCGGCGTGCCGCATGCCGAGTTTGGCGAAGAGGTGAAGGCCGTCGTCGAGCTGAGCGATCCGGCGCAGGCCGGCCCGGCGCTGGCCGAGGCGCTGATGACCTATTGCCGCGAACACATCGCACACCTGAAGTGCCCGCGCAGCGTTGACTTCGTCACCGCCCTGCCGCGTCTCGAGAACGGCAAGCTCTACAAGCGCCTGTTGATGGACGAGTACGCGAAAGCTGCCGCCACTTCGCGCTGAATCAAATCGCAACCCTTTTATTGCTTAGGAATCACCAACATGCGTACGTCCCTCCGAGAGGACCACGAGCAGTTCCGCGACCAGGTCCGCAAGTTTGTCCAGCGCGAGATCGCGCCGCACCACCACGAGTGGGAGAAGGCCGGATGCGTGCCGCGCGAGACTTGGCTAAAGGCCGGGCGCGAAGGCCTGCTGCTTCCAGCCATCCCGGAGGAATACGGCGGCGGCGGTGGCGACTTCGGCCACTCCATCGTGGTCATCGAGGAGCTGATGCGAGTTCTGGCCACCGGCCCGGGTTTCCCGCTGCACTCGGACATCGTGGCACCCTACCTGCTGGCCTACGGGACGGAGGCGCAAAAGCATGACTGGCTGCCCGCCATGGCGCGCGGCGAAAAGATCGGCGCCATTGCCATGACCGAGCCCGGCATCGGCAGCGACCTGAAGGCCATGCGCACCACGGCGCGGCGCGATGGCGACAGCTACGTGATCAATGGTGGCAAGACCTTCATCACCAACGGCGCGAATTCCGACCTCGTGATCGTCGCATGCAAGACCAACCCCGATGCCGGCACGCGCGGCATCAGCCTGATCGTGGTGGATGCGGGAACGCAAGGCTTCACCAAGGGGCCGCTGCTGGAGAAGATCGGCCTGAAGGCGCAGGACACCTGCGAGCTGTTCTTCGACAACGTGCGCGTACCCGCTGCGAACCTTCTGGGCGAAGAAGGAAAGGGCTTTGGCTACCTGATGCATCAGCTGGCGCAGGAGCGCTTGATGATCGCGGTGCGCAGCCCCGTCGTGATGGAGACCATGCTCGAAGAGACCATCAACTACACGAAGTCTCGCAAGGCCTTCGGGCAGCCGATCTTCGACCACCAAAACACCCGCTTCAAGCTGGCCGAGATCAAGGCCAAGACCGTGGCGTGCCGGATCTTCGTGGACCACTGCATCTCGCTGCATTTCGACAAGGCACTCTCGGCGGACCTGGCAGCCATGGCCAAGCTGTATGCGACCGAGGCGCAGGGTCAGGCGGTGGATGAGCTGTTGCAGCTGCACGGGGGCTATGGCTTCATGCGTGAGTACCCCGTGGCTCGTGCCTTCGTCGACAGCCGCGTGCAGCGCATCTACGGCGGCACGTCGGAGATCATGAAGGAAATCATCTCCCGCGGGCTATGACAGACACAGCACATCCGCAGGCGCTGTCCGGCACCCGCGTACTGGACCTGACGCGCCTGCTGCCGGGCCCGTACGCCACTTACATCCTGGCCGGATATGGCGCGGATGTCGTGAAGGTCGAGGACACCGGGGCCGGCGACTACGCGCGTCATTCGCCGCCGCTAGAGGCCAGCGACTTCGGTGCAGCGTTCACCGCCAGCAATGCAGGCAAGCGCAGCATCGCCATCGACCTCAAGACCGACGAAGGCCGCGCCGTGTTCCGTCGCATGGTGCAGGGCGCCGACGTGTTGGTGGAGAGCTTCCGCCCCGGCGTCATGCATCGGCTCGGACTTGACTACGCCAAGCTCAGCGAGATCAACCCTGCACTCGTGTACTGCGCCATCTCAGGGTACGGGCAGAACACGCGACGGGCCGCGCTGGCCGGCCACGACCTCAACTACCAGGGTGTCGCAGGCCTGTTGTCGCAACGCGTGGAAGGGGAACCAGAAGCGCTGCCGCCAGCGCTGCTTGGCGATCTGGTCGGAGGATCGTTTTCGGCTGTGATCGCGATCATGGCAGCGCTGCTCGAGCGCCGCGCCAGTGGACGCGGGCGGTTCATCGATATTTCCATAGGCCATGGCGCAATGGCGCTGATGCCTCTGGTTTCAGTTGCCGCAGTCAACGGCGAGGTAGTGAAGCCGTTCGGCAGGACTGCGCTGAGCGGAGGCAACCCCGCGTACGGCATCTATGTGGCGAGCGATGGCCGGCGGGTGGCGCTGGGTGCGCTCGAACACAAGTTCTGGAAGACCTTTTGCCTCAGAACCGGTCTCGACGACCTGGCCGAATGGCGACCGGAAGGGGACGACGCCGCAGCTGCCGTCGTGCGGCAGCGGCTGGAGACCTTGTTCCGCAGCCGGTCGGCCAAGGAATGGGAGACGCTCGGTGCGCAGTGGGATGTATGCCTGACGGCGACGGCCAGCGTGAGCGAGGCGTTGGACGGTGCCAGGACGGAGGGATTGCCTGTGTTCGATTCGTATGCACGCGGCACGTCACGCGGTGACGTGCGTGTCGAGGTCTTGAAGGGCGTCTGCGCCGACTTGACGCAGATGTCGCGCGTGCTGACGCCGCCACCACAACAAGGCGAGTACACGCGCAGCCTCATGTCAGAGGCGGGGTACTCCGACGCCGACATCGCCGCGTACTTGGCGGCAGGAATCGTGAAAGGGCCGCAATGAGCTACGCCACCTTGAAGATCGAGCACCGAGGCGTGGCCGCGTGGGTGTGGATGAATCGTCCCGAGTTGCACAACGCCTTCGACGAAACGCTGATCGACGAGCTGACGTCAGCGTTCACTGCGCTTGACCTCGACGTCGCCGTGCGCGCCGTCGTGCTGGCGGGCGTTGGCAAGAGCTTTTCGGCCGGCGCGGACCTCAATTGGATGAAGAGGCAAGGAGCCGCGCCGCCGGAATCAAACCTGTCCGACGCGCAAAAGCTCGCCACCTTGTTCCGCACCATCTCGATCTGCGCGACACCAACGATCGCGCGCGTGCACGGCGCGGCTCTGGGGGGCGGCATGGGCTTGGCCTCCGCATGCGACATCTGTGTGGCGTCCACCGCGGCGCAGTTCGCGACCTCCGAAGTCCGCCTCGGCATCATCCCGGCCGCGATCGGCCCCTTCGTCGTGCGCGCCATCGGCGAGCGCCAGGCCTATCGCTACTTCCAGACCGGTGAGCGAATTGGGGCCGGGCGTGCCCGCGAGATCGGCTTGGTTCATGAGGTGGCCGAACCCGACGCGCTGGACGCGAAAGTGCAAGAGGTGCTCGACGCGCTGCTGACTGGCGGGCCGCTGGCCCAGGCCGCGGCGACCGACTTGATCCGGGCCGTCGCTCATCGACCGGTCGATGACGCGCTCGTTGACGATACCGCGCGTCGGATTGCGACGTTGCGTGCCACCTCGGAAGCGCAGGAGGGGCTGAGTTCGTTCCTCGAGAAGCGTCCGGCAGCATGGGTGCCCGCAAGGGTCTGAAGGAGGCGGACATGCCGATGGAAAGCGTGCGCATCGTCGAGGTGGGACCGCGCGACGGCCTGCAGAACGAAAGACGGAACGTTCCGACTGCGAGCAAACTGGAGTTGATCGAACGGTTGGCCAACGCAGGACTGCGCGACATCGAAGTGACGTCGTTCGTATCGCCGAAATGGGTGCCCCAAATGGCGGACCAAGTTGAGGTGATGCGGGGTCTGCCACGTCACGCTGGCGTCAACTATTCCGTGCTGACGCCGAATCTCAGGGGCTTCGAGGCGGCGGTCGAAGAAGGCGCGACCGAGGTTGCCGTGTTCGCCGCGGCGTCGGAGGGCTTCTCGCAAAAGAACATCAACTGCTCGATCGATGAATCGATTGATCGCTTCATCCCGGTGTTCAAGGCTGCGAGCAAGACCGGCGTGAAGGTTCGAGGGTATTTGTCGTGCGTCGTGGCTTGCCCCTTCGACGGCCAGATCGCTCCGCAGAACGTGGCCGACGTAGCGCGGCGACTCTACGAGCTGGGCTGCTACGAAGTGTCGTTGGGCGACACCATCGGCACCGGCACGCCCGATTCGGTGTTGTGAATGTTGGAGGAGGTGGCTAGAGGGATCCCGGTCGAGCAGCTAGCCGGCCATTTCCATGACACCTACGGCATGGCCATCGCCAATGTGCATGCATCGTACGGCTTCGGCGTGCGCGTGTTCGACAGCTCCGTGGCAGGACTCGGTGGCTGTCCCTACGCCAAGGGAGCCACCGGAAATGTCGCCACCGAGGATCTCGTGTACCTGCTCCACGGGCTTGGCGCGCACACCGGCGTCGACCTGGAAGCGTTGGTGGATTGCGGCGCTTGGATCTCGGCCGAGTTGAACCGCGACAACGGTGCCAGGGTCGGCCGCGCCATCCTTTCGAAACGCTCGCCCGTGACGACGTATTGAGGTCAGCCGATCAAGTGAGATGCCACATGCCTGCCGAATGGTTAGGCCCAATTGAATAGGAGATATCAAGTGAAAGTTCTGGTACCGGTCAAACGCGTCGTTGATTTCAACGTCAAGGTCCGCGTCAAGTCTGATGGCACGGGCGTCGACATCGCCAACGTCAAGATGAGCATGAACCCCTTCGACGAGATCGCCGTCGAAGAGGCAGTGCGCTTGAAGGAGAAGGGCGTCGCCACGGAAATCATCGCCGTGTCCTGCGGTGATGCGAAGTGCCAGGAGACCCTGCGCACGGCCATGGCCATCGGTGCCGATCGCGGCATCCTGGTCGAGACCACCGAAGAGCTGCAACCCCTGGCTGTTGCCAAGCTGCTCAAGGCGCTGGTCGACAAGGAACAGCCCCAGCTCGTGATCCTCGGCAAGCAAGCCATCGACGACGACGCCAACCAGACCGGCCAGATGCTGGCTGCCTTGGCCGACCTGCCCCAGGCCACCTTCGCCTCCAAGGTCGAAGTGGCCGGCGACAAGGTCAATGTCACCCGCGAAGTCGACGGCGGCCTGGAAACCATCTCCTTGTCGCTGCCCGCAGTCATCACCACCGACCTGCGCCTGAACGAGCCGCGCTACGTGACCTTGCCCAACATCATGAAGGCCAAGAAGAAGCAACTCGACACCTTCAAGCCCGAAGACCTCGGGGTGGACGTCACGCCGCGCCTGAAGACCCTGAAGGTCTCCGAGCCGCCCAAGCGTGGCGCCGGCATCAAGGTGCCCGACGTGGCCACGCTGGTGGACAAGCTGAAGAACGAAGCCAAGGTGATCTGAGGAAGAACGACATGACCGTACTTGTTATTGCCGAACACGACCACGCCACGCTCAAGCCGGCGACCCTGAATACCGTGACCGCGGGCATCGCTTGCGCGAGCGGCGATGTCCACGTGCTGGTGGCCGGCGCCAATGCCGCCGAAGCCGGCAAGGCTGCCGCCCAGGTGGCAGGCGTTGCCAAGGTGATCGTGGCCGACAGCCCGAGCCTGGCCGAGAACCTCGCGGAGAACGTCGCCGCTCAAGTCCTGGCCATTGCCAAGAACTACAGCCACATCCTGTTCCCGGCCACGGCCAACGGCAAGAACGTGGCGCCTCGCGTGGCTGCCAAGCTCGATGTCGCGCAGATCAGCGACATCACCAAGGTGGACAGCCCCGACACCTTCGAGCGGCCCATCTATGCGGGCAATGCGATTGCCATCGTGCAGAGCAGTGACCCGATCAAGGTCGCGACCGTGCGCACCACGGGCTTCGATGCGGCCGCAGCCACTGGCGGCAGCGCAGCGGTGGAAACCGTGGACGGCGTAGCCGACAGCGGCAAGAGCAGCTTCGTGGGCCGTGAAGTGACCAAGAGCGAACGCCCTGAACTGACGGCCGCCAAGATCATCGTCTCGGGCGGCCGGGCGCTGGGCAGTGCCGAGAAGTTCACCGAAGTGATGGCGCCCCTTGCGGACAAGCTCAACGCAGGCCTCGGTGCGAGCCGTGCGGCCGTCGACGCAGGCTACGCCCCGAACGACTGGCAAGTGGGACAGACGGGCAAGATCGTCGCGCCGCAGCTCTACATCGCAGCCGGCATCTCCGGCGCGATCCAGCATCTGGCGGGCATGAAGGACTCCAAGGTGATCGTGGCGATCAACAAGGACGCCGAAGCGCCGATCTTCTCGGTCGCCGACTACGGCCTGGAAGCCGACTTGTTCACGGCCGTGCCCGAATTGGTCGCCGCCGTCTAGATAGAGACACCTCCATGGCCTTCCTGCGTCAGTGCCTCTGGTCGAAGTTATGAGCAAGGGGTCGTGCTCCATGGACCGAGTCGCGGGGTCATCGAACAAGTCGGTCCCGTTGTCCGCATGGGCGGCGCAGGCGCCATGAGCCAAAGTGATTTCTTCCGCAAATAGGCCGAGCGCCTTTGGGTTTCGTTGTGCGCGCGCGACGCATCCCGCAACGATTGGAACGAGGGCCCCGGCGCGGGCAATTAAGATCATGCAGATGTGCACCCACCCAGAGGTGGCGGTCCGCAGCGGTACGAAATACCGTCTAGCGTTTCATTTTGCGAGCCATAGCGCCGCACATGCAAGGCCCCTCGCGAGGGGCCTTTTTTGTGGCCGGGCTGACAAGGGCGGTAAGCCATGATTGGAAATTCGTCGTTCGCAGGGCTGGGCAACTCGTCCTTCGCCAGCCTCACGCCCGCGCCGGCCTCGGCCGACGAGGCCGAGCCGTGGGTGCGCGGCGAGCTGATCCGCAGCCTGATGCGGGCCTCCCGTGGCTCCTACCTGCTGGCGGCAGCGCTGATGCCGGCGATGGTGGGGCTGAGCTGGGGGCACGTGCCGCCATGGCAACTGATCGTGTGGTTCTGCATCGGCATCGCCGCCACGGGCTGCCGGATCTGGGGCGAGCAGCTCTACGCACGGCACTACGCCGACCGGGATTCGGCCGCGCAGCAGTACTTCGTCGAGCGCTATCGCTGGCTCTGGAGCACGAGCGCGTTCGCCTGGGGCCTGTCGATACTGATCTTCTTCGAGCGCACGCCGCTTGTGAACCAGTTCATGAGCTGGCTGATCGTCGCCGGGGTGGCGACCTTCCCACTCAACGGCCTTGCCTTGCATCCGCCGCTGCTCAAGCGCTACGTGAACACGCTGTTCTTCACGATGCTGGCGGCGATCCTCCTGCGGATGATCGAGCTCAATTTCGAGCGTCCGCATTTCCACTACGGCTTCCTGATGCTGCCCGGACTGCACTGGTGGCTCCTGCTGCGTGCGGGCCGGCGCATCCACGAAACGGCGCGCAACAGCTTCGAACTGCTCTTTCACAACCACATCCTGATCAACTCGCTCACGCAGCAGCGCCAGGCGGCCGTCTCAGCCGTCGCGATGAAGAACCGCTTCCTCGCCAGCGCCGCGCACGACATGCGTCAGCCGGTGCTGGCGCTCTCGCTCTATGCCGACTGGCTGCGCAACGAACCCGAACTCGTCGCCGAGATCGCACCGAAAATCGTGCGGGCCACGCACGCGGTCAACGCGCTCTTCGATTCGCTCTTCGATCTGGCACGGATCGATTCAGGTCAGGTGAGGTTGCACATCGAGCGCGTCGACGTCGCCCAGCTGCTGCACGATCTCGAACTGCAATACCGCCCCGTCGCGGAAGCCAAGGGGCTGGCCTTCCGCATGCACGTGACCCCAGGCACCGTGCTGACCGATCCGATCCGAGTGCGCCGCATGATCGGCAATCTGCTCGCCAATGCCATCAAGTACACGGCCGAAGGCGGCATCCTGCTGGCATCCAGGCAGACCCGCGACGGCCTTCGCGTGGAGGTGTGGGACACGGGTATCGGCATCGCGCGCGAGCATCTGCGCGACGTGTTCCTGGAGTTCTACAAGGTGGCCGACCATGCCGGCACCTCGGACGGCTTCGGCCTGGGCCTGGCCATCGTGGCGCGCCTGTCGCACGCATTGGGACACCCCGTCAGCGTCCGATCGCGCCTGAGCCGCGGCAGCGTCTTTCGCGTCGCACTGCACGACGCCGACGAGACCCAAGCCCAAACCCGCATCTCAGGGGCCGTTGGCTAGGGGTCGCGTAGCGTGCCCCTTTGATGAGCCGCCGCGGAACCGGCTTCGCCGGGCCGCAGGGCGGCGGTCAGCCAGAAAGCAAGCCGTTCGTGCGGGCGTGGTGGAGGGCTTGGGTGCGGCTCTTTACACCGAGCCTGCGGAACAGCCGCCACAGGTGCACCTTGACCGTGTGCTCGCTGATGTCCAGCTCCGTCGCGATATCGCGGTTGCTCATGCCCTGGTCCAGCATCGCGATCAGCTGGGTCTGGCGCTTCGACAGCTTGCTGTTCGCAGCGGCAACGGGCTCCTCGGCGTCGGTATCGGCCATCAGCAGCCCACGCAGCGCCGCGGTGAGTTCGGCCGAGCTGGCCGACTTCTCGATGTAGGTATCGGCACCGGCTTCGATGCACGCTTCTTCCATATCGGCCGACGGCGATGCGGAGTACACCGCGATCGGGACGTCCGGATAGGCACGCTTCACCTCGACCACGCCGGAAACGCCCGTGGTGTCCGGCAGCTTCAGGTCAAGGCAGAAGAGGCCCGGCGCACCGTGCTGCTTGACCGCGGCAGCCAGCTTGTCCAGCCGCTCGAGCTCGACGATGTTCTCAGCCGGACGTAGGCGCCGCAGCACCATCACGATGGCGTCGCGCATCAGGGGGTGGTCGTCGATGACATAGATACTCATGGTTTTCTCACTGTGTCCGCAGGTCGGGGATGGCCCATCGCCGCGTGTTGGCTGTCACTTGAATTAGCTCCCGCTTGCTGCGTCGGCAGCCAGCGCCTCCAGCGCGGCAGATGCCGCACTTGTTCCTTCATTGTCGATGGGCTCGAGCTGTGCGGCGAGTAGGGCAAGTGCGGCCCCGCGCTGCTCTCGCAGCATGCCGATCGCACGACCCGCTTCCTGCGGTGACGCGAACCCCCGGCTTTGTACCAGTTGCGCGCCGCTCGCATCGAGCAGCTTGAAATAGAAAAGCCCATCGCTCTCGCGGTACTGCTTGAAACTCGGGCGTGCGACCTTGGCCGCCTTCTGCCTTGCAGTCTTGTCCTGGGTCGCCAGATTGCGAAGGCCGACCGCGTGGCGCAGCTCGGCCATGAACGGACGCGAAATCTCGCGTGCCTTGTCGGCACCGGCGCGCAGGACCTTCTCGATCTGCGCCGGATCGTTCAACAGGGCTTCGTAGTGCTTGCGCATCGGCGCGACCTCGCGGTCGATGCGCTCGAACAGGATCTGCTTGGCGTCGCCCCAGCCGATACCGTCGGCATAGGCCTTGCGCAAGGTCTCGGTTTCCTCGCTGTCCGCGAAGGCCTGGTAGATCTGGAACAGGGCGGAGCCTTCGGTGTCCTTGGGTTCGCCGGGCGCGCGCGAGTCGGTCACGATGCCGGCGATCAGCTTCTGCAACTGGGCGCGCGGCGTGAAAAGCGGAATCGTGTTGTCGTAGCTCTTGCTCATCTTGCGGCCGTCGAGGCCGGGCAGCGTGGCCACGGCATCGTCGATCTCCGCCTCGGGCAGGGTGAAGTGCTCGCCGTAGAGATGGTTGAAGTGCTGCGCCATGTCGCGCGCCATTTCGATGTGCTGGACCTGGTCGCGGCCCACCGGCACCTTGTGCGCGTTGAACATCAGGATGTCCGCGCCCATCAGCACCGGGTACATGAAGAGGCCCGCGTTCACGTCGGCATCGGGGTCGTCGCCCTTTGCAGTGTTCTTGTCGACCGATGCCTTGTAGGCATGGGCGCGGTTCAGCAGGCCCTTGCCGGTGACGCAGGTGAGGAACCAGGTCAGCTCCGGGATCTCGGGGATGTCGGACTGCCGGTAGAAGGTGACGCGCTCGGGGTCCAGGCCGCAGGCCAGCCAGGTTGCCGCGATTTCGAGGGTCGAGCGCTGGATGCGCGCAGGTTCGTCGACCTTGATCAGCGCGTGATAGTCCGCCAGAAAATAGAAGCTCTGCACATTGGCCCGGCGGCTGAAACGCACGGAATGGCGCACCGAGCCCACGTAGTTGCCGAGGTGCGGCGTACCGCTTGTCGTGATGCCGGTGAGGAAGCGAATGGTTTCGGGAGAAGACGAGGCCATGGGAGAAGACTCAGCGGATCAGGGCGGCGATGGGCGTGAGCAGCAGGTCGATGGCGCCGTAGCCGAAGCCCATCAACGGCCTCAGCCAGTAGGTGCTGACGATGCCCGCGAGGACCAGACCCATCACGATGAAGAAGCCATAAGGCTCGATGCGCGCCAGAAAGTTCTGCGCGCCGCCGCGCGGAAGCAGGCCAGCCAGCACGCGGCCGCCGTCGAGCGGGGGCAGGGGAAACAGGTTGAAGGCCCACATCACGAGGTTCACGAGCACGCCGCCCTGCGCCATCTTGATGAAAAAGGGTTCATTGATGCCTGCTCCGACGAGCCCGTAGAAGAACAGGGCCCAGATGATCGCCTGGATGAAGTTGGATGCGGGGCCGGCCAGAGCGACCCAGATCATGTCGCGCTTCGGATTGCGCAAATGGCCGAAATTGACCGGCACCGGCTTCGCATAGCCGAACAGGAAGGCGCCCGAAGTCGCGAAGTACAGCATCAGCGGCATCAGGATCGTGCCGATGGGGTCGATGTGCTTGATGGGGTTGAGCGTCACGCGGCCGAGCACGTAGGCCGTGTTGTCGCCCAGGTAGCGCGCCACGTAGCCGTGCGCGGCTTCATGCACGGTGATCGCGAAGATCACGGGCAGTGCGTAAATGAGGACGGTTTGGATGAGGTTGGAGAAATCCACCGCTGGATTGTCTCAGACCGTTGCCTGTCCCCTGCGGGACTCAGAGACCGAGCACCGCGAGCGGTCCGCGGCCTTGCCGCACCAGCACGGGATCGCCGCCCGTGCCCATCGGCGTGAGGTCGACCACGGTGGTCGGTTCCGAGGGGCAGGCGCCGGAGTCGATCACGGCGCCGATCTGCTTTTCGAAGCGCTCGCGGATCTCAGCGGCGTCGTTCAGGGCCTCGGTTTCGCCGGGAGGGATGAGCGTGGTCGCCAGCAACGGCTCGCCGTGCAGCATGAGAAGTTCGCCGAGCACCCTGTGGTCGGGCACGCGCAGGCCGATGGTCTTGCGCTGGGGATGGCTCACGCGCCGCGGCACTTCCTTGGTGGCTTCGAGGAGAAAGGTGTAGGGGCCAGGCGTGGAGGCCTTCAGGAGCCGGTATTGCTTGTTGTCGACCCGCGCGTAGTTGGAAAGCTCGCTCAGGTCGCGGCAGATCAGCGTCAGGTGGTGCTTCTCGTCGACCTGGCGAATGCGCCGCAGTTGGTCGACCGCATCCTTGTCGTCGAGATGGCAGGCCAGCGCGTAGCTCGAGTCGGTCGGCACGGCGACGATCTCGCCGCGCGCAAGCAGCGCCACGGCCTGCTTCAGCAGGCGCTGCTGGGGATTGTCGGGATGGACTTCGAAGTACTGGGCCATGGCGTCACTGGATCTGGAGGTGCAAAGTATCGGGCTTCAGGACTCCGCCGGCTCGATCGGCACGCGACGTTCGCGCACCGTGAGCCAAGCGCCGGCGGCGCCGCAGATGGCGATCAGCGCCATGCCGGTTAACGAGATCGTGTCCGGAATCTGCGAAAACATGAGCCAGCCGCCCAGCATCGCGAACGCGATCTGCGCATAAAGATAGGGCGTGAGCGTCGATGCCGGCGCGCGCTGGTAGGCGAGGATCAGGATGAAGTGGCCCACCGTCCCCATGAACCCCATGAGGCACAGCAACGCCCACCAGTGCCACGAGGGCAGGGTCGTCCACGCGAAGGGCAGCGCGACCGACGCGAGCAACGCGCCCACCCAGCCGGTATAGAAATGCATCGTGAGTGGGTTCTCGGTGCGTGCCAGCTTGCTGGTCAGCACCTGGAACCAGGCGTTGGTCAGCACCAGCCCGATCGGCAGCAGCATCGCCCAACTGAACGCCTCGCCGCCCGGCCGCAGAATCACGAGCGTACCGGCGAAACCGCCCGCTACCAGGGCCCAGCGCAGTGGCGACACCTGTTCCTTGAGGGTGGTCGCGGCCAGCAACGTGATGACCAATGGCGCGATCAGCACGATCGAGGTGAACTCCGCCAACGGCATGTAGCGCAGGCTCAGGAAGGCCAGCGTGCTCGACGCGAGCAGCAGGGCACCGCGCAGCAACTGGTATTTGGGGTGCTGCGTGCGCAGCAGTCGCGGGCCGTGCTTCGGCAGCAGCACGAGCGTCGTCGCGACCGCCTGGAAGGCATAGCGCACCCAAACGCCCATTAGGATCGGCACGGCAGCCGTCGAGAGCTTGGTGGCGGTGTCCAGCGTGGCAAAGCACGCGACGGCGAGCAGCACCAGTCCGATGCCGGCGAGTATGCGCTCCGATTCGAGATCGCGCGTGATCTTTCTCGCGGCGGAGCCGCCGCTCTCCAACGCAGTCACTGGATGCGGTGCTCCAGCAGTTCCCACACCGGGGTGAGCTTGCCCGGGAGCCAGGGCAGCTTGCCCAAGTCGCAATGGCTTTCGTCGGGACTATGGAAATCGCTGCCTCGCGAGGCAGCAAAGCCGAACTCCAGCGCCTTGTCCGCGTATTCGACGTACTCGGCGGGCGTGTGGCTCCCGGTCACGACCTCGATCGCCTTGCCGCCATGCGCCTTGAATTCGACAAAGAGCGCGTATTCCTCATTGGCGGTGAACTTGTAGCGGCCGGGATGGGCGATCACGGCGAGCCCGCCCGCGGCGGTGATCCACTGCACCGCGTCCTTCAGCGTGGCCCAGCGGTGCGGCACGTACCCGGGCTTGCCCTCGGTGAGGAACTTGCGGAATACCTCGGAGGTGTCCTTGCAGTGGCCCGCTTCCACCAGAAACCGGGCGAAATGGGTGCGCGAGATGAGTTCGGGATTGCCAACGAACCTGAGCGCTCCTTCATAGGCGCCGTGGATGCCGACCTTGGCCAACCCCTCGGACATCTCCTGCGCCCGCTTGCCGCGGCCGCCGCGTGTGTCGTAGAGGCCTTCGCTCATGGCCGCGTCGTCGAGGTCGAAGCCCAAGCCCACGACGTGCACGGTTTCGCCGGCGAAGGTGACCGAGATCTCGGTGCCGGTGAGGTACTTCATGCCTTGCTCGCGGGCCGCGGCCGCCGCCCGGTGCTGGCCGCCGATTTCGTCGTGGTCGGTCAGGGCCCACAGCTCGACGCCATTGGCTGCTGCGCGGGCCGCCAAAGCTTCGGGCGTCAGCGTGCCGTCGGATACCACGGAGTGACAGTGCAGGTCGGCGTTGAGGATGGAAGTCACTCCGCGATCTTATTCTTTCTCGAAAAGGCTTGCAGAGCGCATGGCGTCTGCGGAAGCTGCTACCAAATGGATAGCACTTGTGCGGCTCCGGCCTTGCGGATGCCGCCGTTGCCCCTCAGCGCTTCTTGCGGAAGGCCACCCATGCCGCGACAGCCGTGAAGCTCAGCACGATGGCCACGACGATCCAGAACCCATGCTTGTGCTCGGCCAGTGGAATGCCGCCCACGTTCATGCCGAACAGCCCGGCGAGGATATTGATGGGCAGCGCCAGCACCGTCACCACGGTGAGCACGAACAGGCTGCGGTTGTTGTCCTCGTTCACGTTGTCGGCGATCTCTTCCTGCAGGAGCTTGATGCGCTCCTGCAGAGCGCCCATGTCGCGCAGCACCACTGAAAACTCCTCGGTCGAGCCGCGCAATTCCTGGGCATCGGGCTCGGCCATCCAGGCGGGCGGGTTCTGAAGCAAGCGGAAGAGGGCGGCCGGCTCTGGTGCCAGGAGGCGCTGCAGCCGCACGAGCACGCGGCGCAGCACGCCCAGCCGCGCGCGCTTGTGATCGAGACGGCCGGCCAGCAGTTCGTCCTCGATGCGGTCGATGCGCGTCGTCACGCCGCGCACGATGTTTACCAGCACGTCGGCCTGCACCCGCAGCAGGTGTTCGAGCAGTTCGGTGCTGGAGCGCGGCGCGTCACCGGCCTTCACCGCCGTGCGCAGCGCATCGACCGAGCGCAGCGGCTGCGTGCGCGCCGTCACCACCAGGCGCGGGCCGACGCTGATCCACAAGGTCGAGATGTCCGAGGGCTCGAAGCTGAATTCGAAATGCACGTCGTTGATGACGGCGATCAGCGAGTCGTCGGCGCGCTCGATGCGGGTCGAGTGCAGTCCTTCCTTGAGCGTCTCGAAGAACAGGTCGGAGAGACCGGCATGCCGCAGCAGCCAGCGTTCGGCCTGCGCATGGCTCAGGTTGAAGTGGAGCCACATGTAGGCACCGCCTGTTTGCGGGCCCGCATTGCCGTGCCGGGCGAGCCATTCGGCGGCCTGCGGCGAATCGACGGAGCGCGACGGCTCGGGCGAGTCCGCATCGAACAGGTAGCCGCAGATCAGTCCGGCTTCGTCGCTTCCATACGCGCCGGCCATTGAAACTCAGGGTGTCCTTGTCATGAACGCGCCATCCTGGCCGGGGCGTGTGTCAGCCGTGTGACGACGCCGAGTGGGCACACTTTCTGTCACATGACAGTCATGCTGCGGGATGAGCATGCGGTTTTACCTTGCCTTCATCCAGAGAACGACCATGACGCTGCCCACCACCCTCGGAGACCAGGACGACCTGATCGAGCGCATCGCGCGCGACCTGATCGACAGCTATGACGAGGAGATCGAACTCGAACTCGAGGACCGCAGCCTCGACGAGCTCGAATCCGGCAGGATCACCGACAAGGCCGGCCGGCAGGCCTATTTCAAGGAGCTGTTTCGCCTTCAGGGCGAGCTGGTCAAGCTGCAGGACTGGGTGCAGCACAGCAGGCAGAAGGTCGTGATCCTGTTCGAGGGGCGCGATGCGGCTGGCAAGGGTGGCGTGATCAAGCGCATCACGCAGCGGCTCAATCCCCGCGTGGTCCGCGTGGCCGCGCTGCCGGCGCCCAACGACCGCGAACGCACCCAGTGGTATTTCCAGCGCTACGTGGCGCATCTGCCCGCTGCGGGCGAAATGGTGCTGTTCGATCGCAGCTGGTACAACCGCGCGGGCGTCGAACGGGTCATGGGCTTCTGCACCGACGACGAATACGAGGAGTTCTTCCGCACCGTTCCAGACTTCGAGCGGATGCTGGTGCGATCGGGCATCAAGGTCATCAAATACTGGTTCTCCATCACGGACGAAGAACAGCACATGCGCTTCCTGGGCCGCATCCACGACCCGCTCAAGCAGTGGAAGCTGAGCCCGATGGACCTGGAATCCCGCCGCCGCTGGGAGGAATACACCAAGGCCAAGGAGACGATGCTGGACCGCACCCACATCCCCGAGGCACCTTGGTGGGTCGTGCAGGCGGTCGACAAGAAAAAGGCCCGCCTGAACTGCATCACCCATCTGCTGGGCCAGTTGCCCTACCAGGAGGTCGAACACGCGCCGATCACCTTGCCGGCGCGCGTGCGCAATGAGGACTACCTGCGCCACCCGGTGCCGGCCGACATGTACGTTCCCGAGGTGTATTGACCCCGAGCGGCCGGCCGGATGGGCGGCTCGTTTGGGTGGAAAGGTGCGGTCGAAGCTGCTACCGTGCGTCGACCGACCCACGCGCACTTCGATGCCCCGCCGCCTCCTTTCCCCGCTCACGCGTGCCTATCAGCGCAACCTCAAGGCGCTCACCAAGGCCACGTTGGGTAGCAGCAAGCGCATCGCCAACCAGGTCCAGCGCGCGGCAGCGAAGCAGCTCAAGCCGCCGCCCGGCGGCGGGGACTGGCTTCCGGGCGTGGCACTGGGTCCGGCCGGCGCGCGGCGCTATCACGTCTACCGTCCGCCGGACCTGCATCTGCAGCTCGGCGAAAAGCTGCCCCTGATGGTCATGCTGCACGGCTGCGGCCAGACCGGGCGCGACTTTGCCGTCAGTACCCGCATGAACCGGCTCGCCGCGCGAGAACGCTTCCTGGTGCTCTACCCCGAGCAGGACCGACTTGCCAACGCGCAAGGCTGCTGGAACTGGTACGACCGCCGCTCAGGCAAGGCCGACGCCGAAGCGGCGACGCTGATCGCGGCGATCGACCAGGTTCAGATGCTCTATCCCGTGGACCGTGAGCGCACGGCGCTCGCCGGTCTTTCGGCCGGCGCCAGCATGGCGGCCCTCCTGGCGACGCGGTATCCGTTGCGCTTCAAGGCACTGGCCATGCACTCCGGCGTGGCGCCCGGCGCGGCCAAGTCGCCCGCCACGGCACTCGGCGCCATGCGGGGGCAGCACGTGCCGCCCATGCCGGCGACGGCGGTGGGCAAGGCCATAAGCGCCGCAGCGGCGTTCACGACGCTGCCGCCCCTGCTGATCCTTCATGGCGATGCCGATACCGTCGTGTCGGCCAGCAATGCCGGCAGCACCGCCGAGGTCTGGGCCGTGGCCACCGGCGCACGGCCCGGCACGAGCCGGGTGCTGCAGCGCGGCAAGCGCCACGCCATGCGCATCACTGACTACACGCGCCGGGGCCGTACCGTGGTCTCGTTGTGCGAAATCGCGGGGCTCGGGCATGCCTGGAGCGGTGGCGTGCCTAGCATGCTCTTCACCGACGCCTCCGGCCCCGACGCGACCAAGCTCGTGTGGGCGTTCGCGTCGCGGCAGTTCCGGTTGGCCGGGGAACCGCAGTAGAGTGGATGCGCGAGGCTCCAGCCCATGCCCCTCATCTCCTACGACGCAAGCCGATCGGCGCTTTATTCGCCCGAGCGGCATGAGGCGTTGTTCGAGCAGGGCCGCAATTACACGCCCACGCAATGGGCCATCGAGGCTTCCCGGCTGGCGTACTACCGCGCCGAGACGTCGGAGGCCGAGCAACTGCGACTGACCGACGCGCTGGCCAACGCGGGCTTCGGTGCCCCGACGCTGTTCCTGGACGGCGCGACCTTTGCGTTCGGCACCTTGCATGCAGGCGACCGCAGTGCGCTCATCGCCTTCCGCGGCACCCAGCCCGATGAAATCCGCCACCTCGCGACCAATCTGCAGGCGCAGCAGTCGGCTTGGAGCGAAAGCGGCGGCCGAGCGCACGCCGGCTTCGCCAAGGCGGCACGTGGCGTCATGCCGCAGTTGAGCGAATGGCTGGCGGGCGAGGGAATCAGCCGAAGCCGCCTGATCCTTGCCGGCCACAGTCTGGGTGCGGCGCTCGCCACCTTGACCACGACAGTGCTGCGGCCGGAATTGCTCGTTACGCTCGGCTCACCCCGCGTGGGTGACGCGGATTTCGTGGCGGCGCTGGCGGAGACGAACATCGTGCGCCTCGTCGATGGATGCGACGTGGTGACGCAGTTGCCGCCGGCCCTGTCGTTCTATGCGCATGCCGGCGCGGTGACTTACATCACCTGCCTGGACGGCGTCTGCGTCGACGATCCGGCGCCGCCCATGATCGAGGCAGATCGCATCGAGGGCCGCGCCCGCTTTGCGACGGAACATGCATGGAAGCCCGGCGCCGTGCTGCTGCGCGAGTTGGCGGACCACGCACCGATCAATTACGCGCGAGGGTTCTTTTAGAGCCTTCTAGCTCGCCCCCAGCCTTGCCCGCTTCGTGTGGCTCGGACACCCCCGGCAGGGGGTGGGAGGGCTACACGCAGTGAGCCCGACCTGGGGGCGAGCAAACCCCCGTACGCCACCCGGCGTATTCCCGCCCCGAGACCTCTTCCGCAGACTCCTCTCCATCGTTCACACCACAACAGGAGAAGGAAGTCACCATGCAACGTCGTTTCACCCTCAAGGCGCTCACCGCCGCTGTCGCTCTGGCGAGCCTTTCTGCCGCGCCTGCTTTCGCACAGGACACCATCAAGGTCGGCGTGCTGCACTCGCTCTCCGGCACGATGGCCATCTCGGAGACCGTGTTGAAGGACACGGTGCTGATGGCCATCGATGACATCAACGCCAAGGGCGGCGTGCTCGGCAAGAAGCTCGAGCCCGTGGTGGTCGACCCGGCTTCCAACTGGCCCCTCTTCGCTGAAAAGACCAAGCAGCTGCTCGGCCAGGACAAGGTTTCGGTGATCTTCGGCTGCTGGACCTCGGTCTCGCGCAAGTCGGTGCTGCCGGTCGTCGAGGAAATGAACGGCCTGCTGTTCTACCCCGTGCAGTACGAAGGCGAAGAACTCAGCAAGAACGTGTTCTACACCGGTGCCGCGCCGAACCAGCAAGCCATTCCGGCCGTCGACTACCTGATGAGCAAGGAAGGCGGCGGCGCCAAGCGCTGGGTGCTGCTGGGCACCGACTACGTCTATCCGCGCACCACCAACAAGATCCTGCGCGCCTACCTGAAGAGCAAGGGCGTGGCCGACAAGGACATCGACGAGAAGTACACGCCCTTCGGCCACAGCGATTACCAGACCATCGTCGCCGACATCAAGAAGTTCTCGGCCGGCGGCAAGACCGCAGTGGTCTCGACCATCAACGGCGACTCCAACGTGCCCTTCTACAAGGAACTCGGCAACGCCGGCCTGAAGGCCAAGGACGTGCCTGTGGTCGCCTTCTCGGTCGGCGAGGAAGAACTGCGCGGCGTCGACACCAAGCCGCTGGTCGGCCACCTGGCCGCGTGGAACTACTTCATGAGCATCAAGAACCCGACCAACACGGCGTTCATCAAGCAGTGGAGCGACTACGCCAAGGCCAAGAACATCGCCGGCCACAAGGACAAGCCGCTGACCAACGACCCGATGGAGGCCACCTGGATCGGCATCCACATGTGGAAGCAGGCGGTCGAGAAGGCCAAGAGCACGGACACCGACAAGGTCATCGCCGCGATGGCCGGCCAGACCTTCACGGCCCCCTCGGGCATCGTCTCGAAGATGGACGAGAAGAACCACCACCTGCACAAGAGCGTGTTCATCGGCGAGATCAAGGCCGACGGCCAGTTCAACGTGGTGTGGAAGACGCCGGGTCCGGTCAAGGCCAAGCCGTGGAGCCCGTACATCGAGGGCAACGACAAGAAGCCTGACCAGCCTGCCGGTAAATCGCTCTAACCCCCAGCCTCGCCCACTTCGTGGGGCTCGGACACCCCCTTTCGGGGGGGCAACACCAGCGGGCCGGCAGAGCCGGCCCGCGGTGTTTCTGGAAACTGAGAACGGCCGTCACACATTTATGCGTCTTATCTACCTCTGCGCAGCGGCACTGTTGCTGCTGACGAACATTCCGGCCCATGCGCTGACGACCGATGAGGCGAAGGCCATCGCTTCCGGCGAATCCGAGGCCCGCATCGCGGCGCTGAACAAGGCCGTTGTTTCGGCTGACGAGAAGACCGCTGCCTTTATTCAGGCCATGTCGGACGACGCGGTCAAGTTCACGGCGGACAAGGTGTTCGTCATCAAGGACGACAAGGCGTTCGACCCGGTCACCGGCTTGGAGCAGAAGCTGCCCGACGATGCCGAGGACGTGGTCAACAACAACATGATGCGTGGCGCGCTCGACGCGGCGCAGGCTGCGCTCAAGCTCACGAGCAAGGACGACGCGGTGCGCGCGGAAGCGGCGCAGGCGCTGTTCAAGGAGCCCGACGAGTCGCGGTTGCCGTTGGTCGAGAAGGCGCTGGCTGCCGAAACGAATCCGAAGATCAAGGCACAACTCGAACTGGTGCGTGCAGCCAGCATGCTCAGCAGCGCGGACAAGGGCAAGCGGCTGGTCGCGGCCAAGGACCTTGGAGAGAGCCGCAGCCCCGACACCAAGCTGCTGCTCAACCAGCGCCTCGCCGAAGAGACCGAAGCGGACGTCAAGGCGGCCATCGTCTCGTCGATCAGCAGCATCGACGGATCGCTCGTCTGGGGCGACCGCATCAACGCGATCTTCAGCGGCATCAGCCTCGGCTCGGTGCTGCTTCTTGCCGCTCTGGGTCTCGCCATCACCTACGGGCTGATGGGTGTGATCAACATGGCGCACGGCGAATTGATGATGATCGGCGCCTACGCGACCTACGTCATGCAGGGCATCTTCCAGCGCTACTTCCCGGAGTCGGCCTTCGGCTGGTACCTGGTCGCGGCGATCCCGGTCGCCTTCCTCGCTTCGGCCCTGGTCGGTGCGGTGCTCGAACGCGGCGTGATCCGCTTCCTCTACGGCCGGCCGCTCGAAACACTGCTGGCCACCTGGGGCATCAGCCTGATGCTGCAGCAATTGGTGCGTTCGATCTTCGGCGCGCAGAACGTCGGTGTCGAGAACCCGGCGTGGATGAGCGGCGGCTTCACCATGCTGAGCAACGTGACGCTGCCATGGAACCGCATCTGCATCATCATCTTCGCGGGCCTGGTGCTGCTCGCGATGGGATGGCTGATCGGTCGCACGCGGCTCGGCCTGTTTGTGCGCGGCGTCACGCAGAACCGGCCGATCGCCTCCTGCATGGGCGTCAACACGGCGCGCATCGACACCTACGCCTTCGCGCTGGGCTCCGGCATCGCGGGGCTTGCGGGTTGCGCGCTTTCGCAGATCGGCAACGTCGGCCCGGATCTGGGCCAGAGCTACATCGTCGATTCGTTCATGGTGGTCGTGATGGGCGGTGTCGGCCAGCTCGCCGGAACGGTGTACGCGGCCATGGGCCTGGGCATTCTGAATAAGTTCATCGAAGGCTGGGCCGGTGCGGTGCTCGCGAAGATCGCGGTGCTCGTCTTCATCATCATCTTCATCCAGAAGCGTCCGCAAGGAATCTTCGCGGTGAAGGGCCGGAGTGCCGAGGCATGAGCAAAGTCGTACTTCCTTCCAAGGGCCCGCTGCTCAGCGGCAAGGGCTGGACCACCTTCTTCGTCGTGCTGATCGTCGTCTGCGCCCTCGCGCCCGTGCTCAACATCGTGGTGCCCCCCGGCGGCGCGCTGCACATGAGCGACTACGCCGTGGCGCTGGTCGGCAAGATCATGTGCTACGCCATCTGCGCGCTGGCCATGGACCTGATCTGGGGCTACACCGGCATCCTCTCACTGGGCCACGGCCTGTTCTTCGCGCTGGGCGGCTACATGATGGGCATGTACCTCATGCGTCAGATCGGCCGCGACGGCAACTACAAGAGCGACCTGCCGGACTTCATGGTGTTCCTCGACTGGAAGACGTTGCCCTGGCACTGGACCTTCAGCGACAGCTTCATCGCCACGCTCATCCTGATCGTCGCGGTGCCGGGCCTGATCGCCTTCGTGTTCGGCTTCTTCGCCTTCCGCTCGCGCATCAAGGGCGTGTACTTCTCGATCATCACGCAGGCCATGACCTTCGCGGCGATGCTGCTCTTCTTCCGCAACGAGACGGGCTTCGGCGGCAACAACGGCTTCACGGACTTCAAGCGCATCCTGGGCATTCCGCTGGCGACGCAGGAGATGCGGATGACGCTCTTCGTGCTCACGGGCCTGACGCTGCTCGGCTTCTTCCTTTTTTCCAAGTGGCTGATCGGCAGCAAATTCGGCCGCGTGCTGCAGGCGATTCGCGATGCCGAGTCGCGCGTGATGTTCTCGGGCTACAACCCGCTGGGCTACAAGCTCACGATCTGGGTCATCTCTGCCGTCATGTGCGGCGTGGCCGGCGCGCTCTACGTGCCGCAGGTCGGCATCATCAACCCCGGCGAGATGAGTGCGGCCAACTCGATCGAGATCGCGATCTGGGCGGCGGTCGGCGGTCGCGCGACGCTGATCGGGCCGATCATCGGCGCCTTCATCGTCAACGGGGCGAAGAGCTGGCTCACCGTGGCCTATCCGGAATACTGGCTCTACTTTCTCGGCGCGCTGTTCATCGCCGTCACGCTGTTCCTGCCCAACGGCATCGTCGGGCTGGTGAAGAAATGGGCGACGAGGGAAAAGGCCCCGAGCGAAGCCCGTCGCGAGGTGCAGCGCGCCATGGCAACGGAGCAGGGTGTCGAGCCCGCTGCAACCACGCCGCCCCTTGTCGTCGAACCGAAGGGAGCACGCGCATGACCCCCGACCTGATGGACGCCGGCGCGGAACGCGTCGCCAGGCACATCGCCTTCGATCACGCACTTCAGACCGAATCGGGCGGCCGCGCGGCAGGCTACGGCCGGCACATGACGTCGGGCGAAGTCGACACGACGCACGGCCGCATCCTCTATCTCGAAGACGTGAGCGTGAGCTTCGACGGCTTCAAGGCGATCAACAAGCTTTCGCTCGACATCGCACCGGGCGAGTTGCGCTGCATCATCGGGCCGAACGGCGCGGGCAAGACCACGATGATGGACATCATCACCGGCAAGACGCGTCCCGACGAAGGCACCGTCTTTTTTGGCAGCACCATCGACCTGCTGCGCCACAAGGAAGCCGAGATCGCCCAACTGGGCATCGGACGAAAGTTCCAGAAGCCGACCGTGTTCGAGTATCTCACCGTGTTCGAGAACCTCGAACTGGCGCTCAAGACGGACAAGGGCGTGAAGGCGTCGATGCTCTTCAGGCTGGATTCGGCGCAGTGCGACCGGCTGGCTGAAGTGCTGCACACCATTCATCTGGAAGGCAGCGTGTTGCGTCTGGCGGGCAATCTGAGTCATGGGCAGAAGCAGTGGCTGGAGATCGGGATGCTGCTGATGCAGGACCCGAAGCTGCTGCTGCTCGATGAGCCCGTCGCGGGAATGACTGATGAAGAGACCGCGCGGACGGCCGAGCTGTTCCTGTCGTTGAAAGGCAAGCATTCGCTGATGGTGGTGGAGCACGACATGAGCTTCATCCGAACCATCTCGGAGATCGTGACGGTGCTGTGCGATGGGTCCGTGCTCGCGCAGGGAACTCTGGATGAGGTCCAGGCCGACGAGCGTGTCATCGAGGTTTATCTGGGGCGTTGAGGATCGCATGCTGAGCGTAAAAAACATCCACCAGTACTACGGCGGCTCCCACATCCTCCGGGACGTCGGCTTCGAAGCGCGCCTGGGCAAGGTCACCGTACTCCTGGGCCGCAATGGCGTAGGCAAGACCACCCTGCTCAAGTCCCTCATGGGCCTGGTCCCCATCAAGAGCGGCAGCATCGAATTCGACGGCGCCCCCATCCAGAAGAGGACGCCGTACGAAAGAGCCCGTGCCGGCATGGGCTTCGTCCCGCAGGGCCGCGAGATCTTCGCGCGCCTCACGGTCGAGGAGAACCTGCGCATGGGCCTTGCCTACAAGTCGGGCAGCACGCCGATCCCTCCGGAGCTTTACGAGCTCTTCCCGGTGCTCAAGCAGATGTTGAACCGCCGCGGCGGCGACCTCTCCGGCGGCCAGCAGCAGCAACTGGCCATCGCCCGCGCGCTCGCGCCGAAGCCCAAGCTGCTGATCCTGGACGAGCCGACCGAAGGCATCCAGCCCAGCATCATCAAGGACATCGGCCGGGTGATTCGCATGCTGGCCGACCGCGGCGACATGGCGATCGTGCTTTGCGAGCAGTACTATGACTTCGCTCAGGAGCTGGCCGACGACTACCTTGTGATGGAGCGCGGCGAGGTCATCGCGCGCGGCCTCGGCAAGGACATGGAAGCGCAGGGCGTGCGCCAACTGGTGGCGATCTGATCAGCGCGCAGCGCTTTCCGCAGTCGCCATTCGATCTCGCACGAGCGTAGCGAAGGCTTGCAGTTCGGCCGGATTCAGATCGGATACCGCCCAGGCCTGCATGCCGCCTCCCGTCCAGTGCGCAAGGTTGTAGCCGCGCCTTGCCAGCAGCTGCGGGGCTGCCGGATTTTCATCCGGAGCAGGCCAGACGAACAGGTTGATGACGTGCGGCCCCGACTGGTAGACCAGCGCGGCGACCGACCGACCGGCGATGTAGTCGAGCCGCGCGCCGATCAGCGGCAGGCCCTCCGCTGCGAGGTCGACCACGGGCGGCGAGAAATCGAGCTTGCCGGCAAACCAGGGCTTGACCGTGTGGCGGTCGGAAGACAGCACATCGGCGAGGTGCGATCCCATCAACGAACGCACATGGCTGTCGGTGATGGAGTCGCTCATGACCTCCTGCGCCGGCATCACCAGCAGGCCCAGCGCGATGCCCCAGGCGGTGGCGGCACCTGCGACGAACATCGTGATGGCCTGAAGCCAGGGCCACGCAGTCGGACGGCGCTGTGGGCGGAGCGGTTCACGCACGTCTGCCTTGTGCAAGTCGGCAAGGATGCGCTCGGCCAGTGCCGCGGGCGGCGCATGTCGCGTCGCTTCGCGCCGGATCAGGGGCCCGAGTTCGTCGTCGTCAGTTGCTGGCATCACGCTTTCCTCCAACCTGCGCGCGAGGCGCCTCCGCGCCAAGCGCGGCGCGCAACAGGGCACGGGCACGCGACAGGCGCGACATCACCGTGCCGATGGGAATGCCGGCGATGCGCGCGATGTCCTCGTACGACAGGTCCTCCAGTTCCCGGAGCACGATCACCTCGCGAAAGGCCGGTGCCAGCGCCTCGATCGCCGCATCGACGCGCTGGCCGGTCGCACGCTGTTCCCATAGCGCGGCCGGGTCGCCCCCGCCCGGCGGGCTCGACCCGATGCCGGGCTCGTCGACGCCGCTGTCGCGCAGTTCGTCGAATTCCACCTGGTCCGCCAGATGGCGATGCTGGCGCATCCAGTCGTAGCAGGCGTTGCGAACGATGCCCAGCAGCCAGGGCCGCGCGTCTTCGCCGCGCAGGTTGTCAAAAAAGCGAAAGGCGCGCAGGCAGGCCTCCTGCACGGCGTCCTCGGCCTGCTGGTCGTCGCGCAGAAGCCAGCGCGCGAGGTTGTACGCGGCAGGCAGATGCGGCAAGGCGGCGGCCTCGAATCGACGGGTGCGGTCGTTCAACGGATTCCTTCCCCTGCATGACGGGCGGGCGGATGGCTTTATTCCGCCATTCGTTTTTCGCTCGGATCGGGAATAGCCGGCACGCCCGGTCCGTCATGCGTGATGGCGATTCTGTTCCTTCTTTACCCACTCGGGAGTGTGCTCATGAAGCTGCATTCGATTCTTGCGCCAGCGTTCGCGGCGCTGTTTCTCGCCGCACCGGCCTGGGCCGCGGGGCCCAAGGCCTACGTCGGGAACTTCAAGGACAACTCGGTCAGCGTGATCGATGCCGCCGCCTTGCGCGTGGTGGCCACGGTGCCCGTGGCCGCGGGGCCCGATGGCATCGCCGTCGCGCGCGACGATACCCAGGTCTTCGTGAGCGGATCGAGCGCATCGAGCCTCAGCGTGATCGACACGGCCAGCGATCAGGTGGCGGCGACGGTCGAGGTCGGCAAGGGGCCACAAGGCCTCGCGATCACGCCCGACGGCCACTGGCTGCTGGTGGCAGTCAACGGCGACGACCGCGTGGCCTTCGTCGACACGGCCACCCGCGCGGTGAGTGCGACGGTGCCGGTTCCCAAGCCGCACACCATCGCAATCCGTCCGGACGGCCAAAAGGCCTACGTCTCCTCGCAGGCGCCGGGGAATTTCGCGCTGGTGGTGATCGACCTCCCGACGCGCGCAGTGACGGCCAGCGTGCCGGTAGAGAAGACGCCGCGCGACCTCGAGTTCGGCCCCGATGGCAAGGCGCTCTACGTGACGCTGGCCGGCGTGAGCGCGGTGCAGGTATTCGACCCTGCTTCCAACCGCGTGGTGGCGCAGATACCCACCGGCGTTTCGCCGCATGTCGCGCATCACTTCGCCGGCACGCCGGCGGGCGTGGTGGTGGTGCAGGGGCCCGGCGAGCTCATGCTCTTCGATCCGGCGACGCGTGCAGCGTCCGGCAGCATCGCGGTGGGCAAGCAACCGCATTGGGTCGACGTCCTCCCCGACCGCAAGAAGGTGCTGGTGACCAACGAGGGATCGAACGACGTCAGCGTGGTCGATCTCGCCGGCGGTCCGGTCGCCACCATTCCCGTCGGCAATGCGCCGCGCAAGGTGGCTGTCCAGCATCGCGCCGGGACGGGCGCCGAGGCGAAGGTCTCGATCGACAACTTCGCCTTCGCTCCGGTGGAACTCGCCATTGCCGTGGGGCAGAGCGTGACCTGGACCAACAACGACGGTGCGCCGCACGGCACCGCCTTTGCGGATGGCGCCAAGGACATGGACCTGATGTTGCCGGGCCAGTCGTTCAAGCGCACGTTCTCAAAGCCCGGCGCGTACGAGTACGTCTGCTCCGTGCATCCCTACATGACGGCGCGGGTCACGGTCGGCGCCGCGCATTGAGCTTTCGCTGCAGCGCGGCCGGGCCGGCGGTACGCTCGGGGGTTTCCTTCGCCCGAGAGACCCATGCCCAAGCTCCCGACTTCCTGCCGTCAGCCACCGACCGGGAGCGCAGCGTGCAGGAACTGATGCTGCTCATGGTCGGCCACGCGATTCCCGTGGTGTTCCTCGTGACCTTCGCGGCAAGAGTCGGGTTGCCCGTGCCGGCATCGCCGGTGCTCGTGGTGGCCGGTGCGCTGGCGGCCGTGGCGGAGCCGGCGTTGCTGATCTACATGGTGGCCGCAGCCGTGCTGGCGAACGTGCTCGGCGACGCCGTCTGGTTTTACGCAGGGCGCATCTACGGCTACCGGTTCATGCGGCTGCTGTGCAAGATCTCGATCTCACCGGATTCCTGCGTGCGGCGCAGCGAGACGCTGATCGGCCGATGGGGTGGCCTGTCGCTCGTGGCGGCCAAGTTCGTGCCCGGCGTGTCGGTGGTGGCGCCTCCGATGGCCGGCGCGCTGGGCATGTCGTCATGGCGCTTTCTGGTCTTCGAGGTGGCGGGCGCGTTGTTGTGGGTGGTCGTGTTCCTGGGTTTGGGCTGGCTGTTCCGCGACGAGATCCAGGCCGTGCTGGAAGTCATCGCGGACGCTGGCACCCTCGCGACGGTGGCGCTTGTGGTGGTGCTCGCCGCGATGCTGGTCGTGCGCTACTTGCGGCGGCGGGCCTTCCTGCGGCTCACCGGCATGCCACGCGTCACCGTCGGCGAGCTTCGGGCGTTGATGAGTGGCGAGCCGCCGCCCATCGTCATCGACGTGCGCGGTGACGCCGGGGTGCAGGTCGACCCGCGGCGCATCCCGGGCGCACTGCCGGTATCGCTCAAGGAACTCCAGCAACGGCGATCCGAGCTGCCTTTCGACGGTGGCGACCGCGAGATCATCCTGTACTGCAGTTGCCCCAATGAAGTCTCGGCCGCGCTGGCCGCACAAGCACTCGCGGCAAGGGGCATGAAGCGCGCGCGTCCGCTGTTGGGCGGGCTGGAAGCGTGGGTGGACGCGGGGCATCCGACCACGCTTCATTGAAAGCGTTCAGCGACCGCCGGTTCGCGCTTCCGTTTCCGATCCAAGCGGCGGCGCGACCTCTTCCAACGGCTTGCGCTCGGCGTTCACCGCATAGCGCAGCGCGAGCAGGCCCGCCACGATGACCAGCGCCGCGCCGATCGCGTAGCCCACCGCCACCGCACCGCGGCTGCCGGTCTCGATCAATGCGCCGAAGAGCACCGGCGCCACGAAGCCGCCGGCGCCCGTGCCCACCGCATAGAAGAGCGAGATCGCGATCGCGCGCATCTCGAGCGGGAACACTTCGCTCACTGTGAGGTAGGCCGAACTCGCCGCCGCCGATGCGAGGAAGAACACCGCCGACCAGCACAGCGCCTGGCTGCGCGCATCGAGCCAACCTTCCATGAAGGCCCACCCGGTGATCGCCAGGCCCACGCCCGACAGCACATAGGTCAGCGCAATCATCCGGCGCCGGCCCACCCGGTCGAACAGCGGACCCAGCAGCAGCGGTCCGAGCACATTGCCGAGCGCGAACGGAAAGATGTAGAGCGCCACCTTGCCTTCGGGCACGCCGTGAAAACGTGTCAGCACCAGCGCGTAGGTGAAGAAGATCGCGTTGTAGAAGAAGGCCTGCGAGATCATCAGCGCCAGAGCGACCATGCTGCGCTGCGGGTAGCGCCGAAAGAGCACTTGCGCCACTTCGCGCCAGCCGGGGTTGGCGCGGCGGCCGAATGTCACCTGGCCGATGGCGCTCGGCAGCGCACCGTGCTGCGCACTCACTTCGGCTTCGATGCGCTGCACGATGCGCTCCGCTTCCTCGACCCGGCCATGGGCGATCAGCCATCGCGGGCTTTCCGGCACGTCGCGCCTCACGAGCAGGATCGCCACGGCGAGCAACGCGCCGAGTGCAAAGCCCACGCGCCAACCCAGGACTGGCCCCAGCACACGTGGGTCGAGCAGCCAGAGACTCAGGCCGGCTCCGAGCGCGGCGCCGATCCAGAAGCTGCCGTTGATGGCGAGGTTCACGCGGCCGCGCACCCGAGCGGGGATCAGCTCATCGATGGCGGAGTTGATCGCCGCGTACTCGCCGCCGATGCCCAGACCGGTCGCGAAGCGGCACAGCGCGAAGAAGGCGAAGTTGGGCGAGAAGGCCGTGGCCAGCGTCGCCAGCGCGTAGACCGCCAGCGTGATCAGAAAGAGCTTCTTGCGGCCCAGCCGGTCGGCCAGCCGGCCGAACACCAGCGCGCCGATCACCGCGCCGCCGATGTAGAGCGACCCCGTCCAGCCGATCTGCGCGGCACTCAGCCCCAGCGTGTCGGGCCGTTCCAGCACGCCGCCCAGCGAGCCGACCAGCGTCACCTCCAGCCCGTCGAGCACCCAGGCCACGCCGAGCGCGATCACCACTCGCCAGTGCCAGCGCGACCACGGCAGACGGTCCAGGCGGGCCGGTATGTCGCTGTGCGTGAGGCTCATGGCAGGGCCCGTCCCGATGGTCTACATCGACCAGATCCGCGGCGCTTGGCCGGGCAGCTTCCACAGCTCGGAGCGCCACGCCATCCACACCTGGCGCAGCAAGTGCATGGCGGGCTCGACCACCGGTGCGAGCGCGCGCAGCACGATGATTTCCGCATGTGGGCTGGTCGCGCCTGCGCTCTCGTGCAACGCATGGGCATCGATCAGCGAGCGCGCGATGTCAAGCGCGGCATCGCGACGCGCCCGGTCGATGGGCGATCCGGCGACGAAGAAGATCGACGCGATGCAGCGATGGCCCGCGAAGCCGACCGGGCTTTGCAGCAGTCGATGATCGGCGGCATCGATGCGCCCGCGCTCCAGCCATACGCCCGGCACCTCGATGTGCTGCTGCAGCGTGCCGAGTTCGAAGGGCTTGCCGGCATGCGGCAGGCCGAGGGCGGTGACGTCCCAGCCGATCAGCTCCGCGCCCTCGGCGACGCGCAGGGTCAGCCGGTTCTCGGCACGGCAGCCGCTGTAGCAGATCGCCTCGAGCGGCAGCCATTCGAGGCGCGAGCCGGCGTCCGCGGTCAGATCGGCGCGTTGCAGCGCCAGTTCGCCGTCGGAGCGGTAGAAGCGGCTGGCACCCGGCGTTGTGATCAGGCCGTGGGCGCCGGCCTTCGCGTGCACGCGGATGTCCAGCGTGTCGCCGCCGACCAGGCCACCCGGGGGATGCACCAGCACGTTGTGGCACACCGCGTCGCCCTCGGGGTAGAGGCTCTGCAGGATGCGCAGCGGCCCGTCGTGGCGAAAGCGTGCGACGCTGCGTTGTTGTTCAAGTTGGTAGTCGAGGTCGAGTCGCGCGTGCCATGGCATGGGCGGAGTGTAGGGTGCAGGAAGCCTCAGGTCTTCCAGGCCCCCACGTGCGCGGCACTGGCCTCGTCGATCAGCGCGGGCCCGATGCATTCGATCGTATGCGGCGACGCGCGGAACACGTCGCGACACGACAGTTCGGCGTCGCGCTGGTCGCTGCGCTCCCCGCGAAAGAGCCGCAGCCGCTCGGCGTCGATGCCGAACACCACGCGGCCGATGTTCGACCAGAAGATCGCGCCCGCGCACATCACGCAGGGTTCGCCCGACGAATAGATCGTCGCGCCGGCCAGCTCTTCGCGCGAGAGCTTGCGATCGGCCAGCATGCGCACGGCGTTGGTCTCGGCGTGACCGGTGACGTCGCCTGTCTCCGCCGTATTGCAGTAGGCCTCCGCCAGCACTTCGCCGGCGGCCGACACGACCACCGCGCCGAAAGGCCGATTGCCGCGCCGTCGCCCCGCGTGCGACCACACGATCGCCTTGCGGAGATAGCGGCCGTCGCGTTCGTCGAGCTGGCTTTCCGGGGGAAAGTTGCCTGGAGGATCTGAGCTCATGCCTTGATGTTACGTTCGCCGCGTGCGGGCAGCATCGAGCTGTTGAAGATCGCATCCGCCGAGGGCCTGGTCTTCAGGCCGAAGACCTCTGCCACCTCGTCGACCTGCTGTTCGAGCGTGAGCTTCTTGATGTCGCCCAGCCCGTGCGTGCGCGTATCGGCGGCACCCACGTACTGTGCGGTGATGCTCCAGCGGTCCAGTTCCACCTTGGCGTCCAGGATGGGTTCGCGCTGGCGCATCGCGGCAATGCTCGGCGCCGGATTCGCAAAGGTCTCGACGATCGCGCGGTTGGTTGCGCGCAGGAAGGCCGCGACCGCCTTCGGGTTCTGCACGATCAGGTTGCTGCTCGCGAGGATCGCATTGCCATACAGGTTGACGCCGGCATCCGAATACTTGAGCACCGCGAGTTCATCGGTCTTCATGCGCGCGAAGAGCGACACGGCCGAGTCGTGGAAGTAGGTGGCGGCATCGACGTCGCCGCGCACCATGACGTTGTCGCGCGCGCTGAAGTCGGTGGTCTGCCACTGGAAGGCGTCGGGCTTCATGCCTTGCTTGCGGGCCACCATGGGCCAGGCGCGGCGTGTCGATTCCACCGCGGCGGCGGCGACCTTCTTGCCCTGGAGGCTCTTGAACTCGCCGGTGACGCCGCGGTCCTTGCGGCCGATGATCACGAACGGTGCGCGGTTGTAGTACTGGTACACCGCCTGCACCACCGGCGTGCCCGAATTCTGCGCATTGAACTCGACCAGCGAGCTGATGTCGCCCAGGCCCAGCTGGTACACGCCGCTGGCGATGCGCGTGATCGAGGCGACCGAACCGGCGCCCGTGTCGATCGTGACGTCCAGGCCCTCGTCCTTGTAGTAGCCCTTGCTCTCCGCGAGGAAAAAGGGTGCGGTCTGCCCGTTGATGCGGAAGTCGAGCGTGAACTTGAGCGGCGTCAGCTTGGGCGCGCCCTGTGCGAAGACGCTGGGAGCGACAAGGGCGGCGGCGCTCGTTGCGCCTGAGGCGAGGAAGGTACGGCGTTGCATGGAAAGTTATCTCCGGAAGATCGTGGAACTTGAACGCCCGCCGTTGCGGCCGGGCACTTCAAGAGCAATTTCCGGGCGGCGCACTGATGCTGTGCGTGCGCTGCTGAACGCTTCTACTCTTGAGTTCGTTCATGCACGACGCATGCCAAGGTGATTCGCCCGGGATGAGGCCGCTCGCCTGGCCTTGCGCACCGGCACGGCGGGACAATCCGGGCGCGCAAATTGCATCGACGCTGGCGCAGAGTAGAAGCGTTCAGCCGGATGTCCCGGCGGGAAATTGCTCTTTCATGGTCGTCCCCACGCACACCCGAAGGAGTCTTTTTTCATGCTCGTCACGCAACAATCCGTCTTCCGCAAGTTCTGGCATGCCGTCATGCCTTTGGTCGAACTGCAGCAGGGCCCCAAGCCTTTCACGCTGCTCGGCGAGAACATCGTTCTCTTCCTCGATGCGGACGGCCAGCCCGCCGCGCTGCGCGACCGCTGCTGCCACCGCACCGCCAAGCTCTCGAAGGGCTGGTGCGTGGATGGCGAAGGCAAGGCCTGCGGGCAAGGTGCGATCCAGTGCGGCTACCACGGCTGGACCTACGACCGCAGCGGGCAGGTCATCCGCATCCCGCAGTACGAGCCCGACCGCAAGATCTCGCCCGAGTACAAGACCACGGCCTACCACTGCACCGCACGCTACGGGTACGCGTGGGTGGCCCTCGAGGAGCCCATTGCCGACATCCCCGAGATTCCAGAGTTCGCCGATCCGGCTTACCGCACCATCCACCAGTTCTACGAAGAGTGGCAGACCAGCCCGATGCGCGCGCTGGAAAACTCCTTCGACAACTCGCACTTCAGCTTCGTGCACCGCGCGACCTTCGGCGTGGCGGCGAGCCCCAAGCCGAGCAAGTACGAGCTGGTCGAGAACGACAGCGGCTTCTACGCCGAGACGGTGATCGAAGCGGTGAACCCGGCGAAGTTTCATGCGATCAGCGGTGTGACCGATCCGATCACCACGCGTCACATGCGCAATGCCTACTTCCTGCCATTCTCGCGCCGGCTCGACATCGAGTACCCCTCGGGGATCCGCCACATCATCATCAACTGCTTCACGCCCATCGACGATGGCCGCATGCAGCTGTGCCAATGGCTGTTCCGCAACGACACCGAAGCCGACTGCGCCGCACAGATGCTGATCGACTTCGACGAGGAGATCACGCGCGAGGACAAGGACATCCTCGAATCGACCGACCCCGATGCGCTGGTCGACACCCGCCGGCGCGGCGTCGAGTACTCGATGGAGTCCGACCGCCCCGGCATGCTGATCCGCAAGCACCTGATGCAGCTGCTGGCGAAGCACGGCGAGGCCGAGGTGCACCGCGGCATTGATTGAGTTCGCCCCCAGCCTCGTCCACTTCGTGTGGCTCGGGCACCCCCTTTGGGGGGCAACCCCTGCGGCCCGGCCGAGCCGGTTCCGCGGGATTTCTGGGATTGAGCGGGGCTACCATCGCCGGCTGATCATCAGGAGACTTTCATGAGCATCACCGTTCGACGCGACAGCACCACCGCCACCCGGCACACTGTGAAGGTTCGCGCGCACGAGATCCCGGTCGACGCGTCGCCGGACGCCGGCGGCAAGGATGCGGGGCCTTCGCCGCACGATCTCTACGATTCGTCGCTGGGGGCCTGCAAGGCGCTGACCGTGCTGGTCTATGCGCAGCGCAAGGGCATCCCGGTCGAGGACATCGAAGTCGTGGTCGATCGCGACGCCAGCGAGGAGCGCAAGGGCACCTATCGCCTCAAGACCTCGCTGCGCGTGACGGGCAATCTGAGCGACGAGCAGCGCGCCGAGTTGCTGCGCGTGGCCGGCAAGTGCCCGCTGCACCGGCTGATGACCGAGGTGAAGACGGAGATCGAGACCGTGCTTGCCTGAGTCGCCGACGTTCAGCCCACGACCACTTCGCTGATCTGCATCACTGGCTGGAGGTCCGTGTAGTTCGGGATGTCCCCCAGGATCTCCTTGGCATGCGGCCCGAAGGCGGTTTGAAAGGACTCCACGGAGTCGCAGAAGATGTGGCACATGCCGACATAGGTCGCCGGTGCGCCCGGCGCGCCGCCGGCGATTCCCTTGTCGATCGTGTAAGACTTGCAGGCATCGCCCATCCTGGCTTTCAGCAGCGGCATGTGCTTGTCGCGGTAGTAGTCGTGGTCGAATCGCGCTCCCGGGGTGTTGGGGTACATCACACTGACCTTGATCATGGCTTGTCTCCTTGTCGGGTTCGCGAGCATAGGAGAACCCGCCGCGGGAGACAAGGGCACACTCCGGCGCCCTTGCGGCGCCTCACTCGTTCTGCGAACCGCGGTGCGCCCAGGCCGTGGTGTGCTTCTCGACCGCGCTGAAGAGTTCGTACATCCCCATGGCCATCGCGCCCACCACCATCAGGCCCGCGAAGGCCAGCCCCATCTGCATGGAGGAGCCGGCGGAAATCAGCAGGTAACCGATGCCCTCGTTGGCGGCCGTCATCTCCGACACCGTGGTGCCGACGAAGGCGAGTGTGATCGCCACCTTGAGCGAGCCGTAGAAGTAGGGCATCGAACGCGGCAGGCCGACCTTCGTCAGCACATCCCAGCGCTTGGCGCCGAGCACGCGCAGCACGTCTTCCAGCTCCGGCTCCAGCGTCGCGAGACCGGTCGCGATGTTCACCATGATCGGGAAGAAGCTGATGAGAAAGGCCGTCAGGACCGCCGGCCCGATGCCGATGCCGAACCACACGACCAGGATCGGCACGAATGCGGCCTTGGGCAGCGCGTTGAAGGCCGTCATCAGCGGGTACACCGCCGCGTAGGCGAGCCGCGAGCTGCCGATCACGAAGCCCAGCAGCACGCCCACCACGATCGCGATGCCGAAGCCCGCCATCGTGACCCAGAAGGTGCGCCACGCATGGCCCGCGATGATTTCCTTGAACTCCCAGAACTGCGTCCAGATGCGCCACGGGCTCGGAAAGATGAACTCCGAGACGCCGAAGCCCGAGCAGATGACCTGCCACAGCACGAGGACCGCCACCAGCAGGAGCCACGGCGACCAGTGTTCGAATTGCTTGTTGTTTTTCATGGGTGGCTTACTGCGGGATCACGGCGGGCGCCGATGCGGCGGTCGCATTGCTGCGGATCGCGCCGATGTGGCTGCGCAACTCGAGCACGATGTCGGTGAACTCCTTGGTGTAGGTCAGTTCCAGCTCGCGCGGGCGCGGCAGCTCGATCTCGCGCTTCACGACGAAGCGGCCGGGGCTCTTGCTCATCACATAGACCGTGTCGGCCAGGAACACCGACTCGCGCAGGTCGTGCGTGACCAGGATCACGTTGAACTGCTGCTCGGTCCAGAGGTCGCGCAGGATGCACCACAGCTCCTCGCGCGTGAATGCGTCGAGCGCGCCGAAGGGCTCGTCGAGCAGCAGCATCTTGGGCTCGTGGATGAGCGCGCGGCAGATGCTCGCGCGCTGCTGCATGCCGCCGGAGAGCTGCCACGGGAACTTGTCCTCGTACCCGCCGAGGCCGACCTTCTGCAGCAGCCTGCGCGCACGCTCGACGTATTCCTTTCGCTTCGCCTTGAAGGTCGAGCGGTAGGGCTCGACGATTTCCAGCGGCAGCAACACGTTGTCGACCGTCGTTCGCCAGGGCAGCAGCGATGGCGCCTGGAAGGCCATGCCCGAGATCTTCAGCGGCCCGGTCACGGGCTCGCCGTCGATCCGGATCTTGCCCATCGACGGCATCTTGAGACCCGTCGTCAGCTTCATGAAGGTCGACTTGCCGCAGCCCGAAGGCCCGACGATGGCGATGAATTCCCCGCGCTTCACCTGCAGGTCGATGGCCTCGACAGCGAAGTGATTGGCGCGAAGCAGTTCCTCGTTGTAGGCGAGCCAGACGTCTTGGAAATCGACGAAGGGGGTGTTCCCGGTGTCCTCCATCACTTGCGAAGGATGTTCAGCTCAGCTGCGGTGGGCAGCAGAGAGCCGTTCCACACTGCATCGGGATTTACGCGGGTCTTGGTCGCGAAGGCGTCCGACACTTGGGAGGCCATCAACGACAGGCGGCCGGCGTTGATCTGGCCGAAGCCTTCGGCGCGTGCATCGGGCGTGTTGACCACGGTGTCGATCGCGAGCTTGAGGCGGCGCGTCTCCAGCTCGCTGTTGACGATCCCATCGCGTGCCTTGATGGATTCGATGGCGACCGCGGGGCTGGCGATCACTTCCTTCGCGCCCTTCGTGAAGGCCAGCAGGAAGGCCTTTACCGCCGCCGGGTTCTCCTTGATGAGCTTGGGCGAGACGATGATCGCGTTGCCATAGAGCTTCACGCCGAATTCGGGGTAGGGGAGGATGACCACGTCCGCCGTTTTGGCGCCTCGCGCCTCGAGGTTCAGCAGCGAGGTGAAGGTGAAGCCCGTGATGGCGTCGATGTCGCCGCGCATCAGCATGGTCTCGCGCAGGGTCGGGTCCATCGCGGTCCAGTTGACCGCGCCGACGTTGTTGGCCTTGGCGAAGATCGGGAACGAGCGGCGGCCCGCATCGAACACCGGCGCGCCGAGCTTCTTGCCCGTGAGGTCGGCGGGCTTGGTGATGCCGCTCTTTTTGAGCGCCATGACCGATGCCGGCGTGTTGTTGTAGACCATCATGACCGCGACCGGCTTGTTCGGGCTGTCAGGGTTGTTGGCGTGGAACTCCATCAGCGCCGCCAGGTCGGCGAAGCCCATGTCGTAGGCGCCCGATGCCACGCGGGTGACCGCGCCGCCGGACCCGTTGCCCGCGTCGACCGTGACGTCGAGGCCGCTGGCCTTGAAATAGCCCTTGGCGGCAGGGTGCGTGAAGAAAGCGCCCGGCCCCTCGAAGCGCCAGTCGAGCTGGAACTTGATCGGCGTGGTCTGGGCGTGGGCGGTGCCCAGGCCGAAGCTCAGAGCCGATGCGGCGAGGAAAGTCTGGATCAGTTGGCGCTTGTTCATGCAGGATTCCGTGAAAGATGAATGCACGGCATTCAAGCAAAAACGGTGCCGGCACGCGATTGGTGCGAACCCTTCCGATGAGCCATTGGGGTGCATGGCGGGCCTTGCCTCGAGGCCGCCCAGTAAGCGGCCGGACGTGACAACGCCCGCCGCGTGCACCGCTGCGGGGCGTCACTTTTGGTGCGCGACTCAGCGCGGCGAACTGGCGTTGGCCACGGCCAGTGCCGTCATGTTGACGACGCGGCGCACGGTGGCCGAAGCCGTGAGGATGTGGGCCGAGCCTTGCGCGCCCATCAGGATGGGGCCCACCGTCACGCCGTTGCCGCCGGTCATCTTCAGCACGTTGAAGAGGATGTTGGCCGCGTCGAGGTTTGGGCAGATCAGCAGGTTGGCCTCGCCCGAGAGCCTGCTTTCAGGTAGGGCCTTGCGCCGCACTTCCTCGGAGAGCGCGGCGTCGCCGTGCATCTCGCCGTCGCATTCGATGTCGGGCGCCATCTTCGCGAACAGTTCCTTGGCGAGCCGCATCTTGCGCGCCGAGCCGCGATCCGACGAGCCGAAGTTGGAGTGCGACAGGAAGGCCACCTTGGGCGGCAGGCCGAAGCGGCGCACTTCTTCCGCGGCCATCATCGCGATGTTCGCGAGCGTCTCGGCGCTCGGATCTTCATGCACGTTGGTGTCGGCGATGAAGAGCGTGTACTTCTCGAGCGTGAGCGCATTGAGCGTCGCGAAGCCCGGCGCGCCGGCCTTGAGGCCCAGCACGTTGTCCAGGATCTTGAGGTGGCTGTCGAAGCGCCCGACCAGGCCGCACAGCATCGCGTCGGCGTCGCCCAGGTGCACCATCAGCGAGGCGATGGTCGTGTTGGAGCGGCGAACCATGGCCTTCGAGGCTTCGGGCGTGATGCCCCGGCGGCCCATGAGCTTGTGGTACGTCTCCCAGTAGGTCCGGAAGCGCGGGTCGTCTTCGGGGTCGACGCACTCGACGTCGGTGCCCACGCGGATGTGCAGCCCGGCCTTCTTGATGCGCGCCTCGATCACGGCCGGACGGCCCACGAGGATCGGCTTGGCCAGGCCTTCGTCGACGGCCAGTTGAGCGGCGCGCAGCACGCGGTCGTCCTCGCCTTCGGCGTAGGCCACGCGCTTGGCGGTCCCGCACTTGGCGGCGCTGAAGACCGGGCGCATGAACATCCCGGTCTGGTAGACGAAGCGCGTCAGGTGCTGGCGGTAGGTTTCCAGGTCCTCGATCGGCCGCGTCGCCACGCCCGAATCCTCGGCTGCCTTGGCGACCGCAGGCGCGATGCGCAGGATCAACCGCGAATCGAAGGGCTTGGGAATGATGTAGTCGGGCCCGAAGGAAAGCTCCTGCCCGGCGTAGGCGTTGGCGACTTCCTCGCTGATGTCGGCCTTGGTCAGATCGGCGATCTCGCGGACGCAGGCGAGCTTCATTTCTTCCGTGATCTTGCTCGCACCGCAGTCGAGTGCCCCGCGGAAGATGTACGGGAAGCACAGCACGTTGTTGACCTGGTTCGGGTAGTCCGAGCGGCCGGTCGCGATGATGCAGTCGGGGCGCACGGCCTTGGCGAGTTCGGGCCGGATCTCGGGCTCTGGGTTGGCGAGCGCCAGGATGATCGGCTGGCGGGCCATGCTCTTGACCATGTCCTGCGTGACCACGCCGGGTGCCGAGCAGCCGAGGAACACGTCGGCGTCCTTCATGACGTCGGCCAGCGTGCGGGCGCCGGTGTCCTTCTGGGCGTAGCGGGTCTTCGAGTCGTCGAAGCCGCCTGCGCGACCGACGTAGATGAGGCCCTTGGAGTCGACCGCGTAGATGTTCGAATGCTTGGCGCCGAGGCCGACCATCACGTCGAGGCAGGCGATGGCCGCCGCGCCCGCGCCGGAGACGGCGATCTTCACGTCCTCGATCTTCTTGTCGACGAGTTCGAGCCCGTTGATGAGCGCGGCCGCCGAGATGATGGCCGTGCCATGCTGGTCGTCGTGGAAGACGGGGATGTTCATGCGTTCGCGCAGCTTCTTCTCGATGTAGAAGCACTCGGGCGCCTTGATGTCCTCGAGATTGATGCCGCCCAGCGTGGGTTCGAGCGCCGCGATGATGTCGACGAGCTTGTCGGGGTCGGTCTCGGCGAGTTCGATGTCGAACACGTCGATGCCGGCGAACTTCTTGAACAGGCAGCCCTTGCCTTCCATCACGGGCTTGCTTGCCAGCGGGCCGATGTTGCCCAGGCCGAGCACTGCGGTGCCGTTGGTGACGACGCCGACCAGATTGCCGCGCGAGGTGTATTCGGCTGCCAGCGACGGGTCGGCCTCGATGTCGAGGCAGGGGTAGGCGACGCCCGGCGAATAGGCCAGGGAGAGGTCGCGCTGGTTGAGAAGAGGCTTGGTGGGCGAGATCGAGATCTTGCCCTTCACCGGCGAGCGGTGGTATTCACGCGCCGCATCGCGCAGTGCCTGTTCGGCGGGGGATAGTGTGTTTGCCATCAGTGTCTCCTTGCTTCTTGGCTCAGGACAGAGGCTACCCCAAAGTCTGGCGATGCAGGGGGGAAGCGGCCCGCAGTAGCCCTGCTTTTTCAGCTGGGTTTTTCATACGTGGAACGTCGAGCCATGGCGCCGGCCGCGGCAAGCGACAGGGCTTCGGGCATAGCACGTTTGTCTGATGCGCGACGAGCCGCGGCACGTCACGATCCGCGTCGGGGAGTTTCAGGTGGGGCACGCCTCGATGGCGTCACCAACTTGCGAACCGGAGGAGTGACCATGGACCGAGACCGGCTGGCCGCGGCGCAGCGGGGCATCGCGCTCGCTGAGGTCGTCGAATCCGCGCCGCGGGCGCCTGCGCCTGCCAGCAGGAAGCGGGCAGCGCGCGCCGCTGGGCCGACGGGACTTGCCGGCAGGCCCGCGGCAAAGCGGACAGGGCGGGCGCCGTCAAAGGGTACTGCCGGTGCATTCACCGGGCCGTTCCTGTCGCCGTCATCTCTCACGAAGGTCGAGCGGCTCAAACTGGTCGACGGTGTCGAACGCATCATCGAAGGCGTGTTCGCGCACCTGCCGCTCAAGCGCGCACGCTATGGGGTTGACCCGGTGCAGCGGCTGCGCATCGTGCGCTCGCAGGTCGACCAGTTGTCGAGCTATGAATTCCACCTCGAGCTGGCCGATGTGGTGACGCGGCTGCGCGATGCGCACACCCGATACGCTGGCCCGTCGAGCCTCGAAACCAAGGTTGCCGCCCTGCCTTTCCTCGTCGAGATGTTCGGCCCTTCCGCCTCGCCGACCTACGTTGTCACGCGCGTCGGCGCGGGACTGGACGCCGCCTTCAAGCCCGGCGTGGTGCTCGAGTTCTGGAACGGCGTGCCGATCGACAAGGCAGTGCGCCGCCACGGCGACGAAGAGGTCGGCGGCCGGCTCGACAGCCAGCGCGCATGGTCGGTGCAGAGCCTGACCCTGCGCTCGCTGCAGTACGGACCGCCACCCGACGAATACTGGGTGGTGGTCGGCTACCGCAGCACCGCCGCCGATGGCACGCCGACGGGCCCAGCCAGGGAGATCAAGGTCCCGTGGCGCGTGATCGATCCGGGCGAGGTCGAGGAAGTGTCGTCGGGCGGCCCGACCGGACGCGCGGCAGCGCGCCTGCGCCGCACCCGCGCCGTCGATCCGGCGGCGGCGATTACGCGGCGCGCCAGGATGCTGCTGTTCGCGCCCGGGGCACTGACGGGCGGGCAGGCCAGCGCGCAGCCCAGGCCGAAGTCGCCTTCCGGACGCAAGGCTCCCGCCGCGAAGGTCATCGATACCGAGCTGACGGGCACGCTCAAGGCGGAATCGCTGACCGTGCTGGGGGGGGCCATTGGCTACCTGCGGATCTATGGGTTCGACGTCCCGCCGGAGGACTTCATTCCCGAACTGCAGCGGCTCATCCCCCTGCTGCCCGACAACGGACTGATCATCGACGTGCGCGGCAACCCGGGGGGCTACATCCTTGCCGCGGAATCGGCGCTGCAGCTCTTCACCCCCAATCCGATCCAGCCGACGCGCTTCTCGCTGCTAAGCACCTCCCTCACGCGCGCGCTCGCCGCATTGCCCGGCATGGAGGGAGAACTCGGGCCGTGGAAGGCCTCGCTCGAAGCTTCGGTGCGCAACGGCGAGCTGTATTCGCAGCCGCTGCCCATCACCAGCTTCGCGGAGTGCAACGCGATCGGGCAGCAGTACAGCGGGCCCGTCGTTCTCGTGGCCGACTCGACCACCTACTCCTCCGGTGACCTCTTCAGCGCGGGCTTCGTGGACAACGGCATCGGCCCCTTCGTCTGCGTCGGCGAGGCCACTGGCGCCGGCGGCGCGAACGTCTGGGACTACGATGACCTGCGCCCGCTGATGGCCGGCACCGGCTTCGAGCTGCCGGTGCTGCCCGACGGCATCGGCATGTCCTTCGCGTTCCGCCGTGCAACCCGCGCCGGACCATCAGAGGGCCTGCCGATCGAGGACGTCGGGATCAGGGGCGCGCCCTACGCGATGACGCGCGACGACCTGCTGGCCGGCAACCTGGACCTGCTGGTCCACTGCTTCGAGCTTCTCAAGAAGCAGCGCCGCAGCAGCCTGAGCGTCGATGCGAGCAAGACCGCGCGCGAGATCGCCGTGCGCTCTGCCGGGCTGACCCGGCTGGACGTGCTCTTCGACGGCCACCCCGGCAACAGCCTTGTCTTGCGCACACAGACGCCCGCAGTCGTGTCGTACCCGGCAGGCACCAAGGTGGTCGAACTGTTCGGCTTCGAAGGTGAGGTACTACTGCAGAAGCGGCGCGTGGACGCTCGTCGCTGACGCGACCCACACAACGACAAGGAGACACGCCCCATGACTTTCCGCATTGCCTGGGCCGCACTCGCCTCGGTCGCGTCGTTCTGCTGCGCGACCGCGTCGGCCCAGTTTCCAGACGCTCGCGACACGCCACCCGCGGGCTGGACCGGACCGGTCTTCAGACTGAAGCAGGACTACCCGCAGACCCTGCCTTCCGTCGGCTCGCGCCCGTGGATGAACCTCGACTTCCGCACTCAGCCCAACGAGTACATCAAGGCGGTGCTCGCCTACGCGCTGGAGGGCAACAAGGAGGTCGACTTCGTGGTGCAGAACAACACGACGCGCGGTTGGTACCACGCGCCGTGGATGCACGTCGGGGCGGCTGGCCGGGAGTTCGTGCGCGGGCTGACGCGCGAGCGCAGTTCGCGGCCTGGCGAACTCGCGCCGACGCAGACGGGCACCTTCGAGAACTGGGCCGTCAGCGTGTACAACCCGCGCGGCGGCTATACGCTGGGGCGCGTGTGGAAGGACCCGAACGCGCCGAACCCGAGCGTCGCCAAGTTTCCGGTGGGTGCCGTCAGCGTCAAGCTGATCTTCACCGAGGCGCCGGTAAGCCAGGTGCCTTACCTCGCAGGCTCGGTCGAATGGCAGGCCGACATCAACCGTACCCGCAACACCAATCCTCGGCCCACGCTGCGCCTGCTGCAGGTCGACGTGGCGGTGCGCGACAGCCGTGCCGACTCGACCACCGGCTGGGTCTTCGGCACCTTCGTCTACGACGGCAATGCGCCGGGCGCGACGCCGTGGGACAAGCTGGTGCCCGTCGGCCTCATGTGGGGCAACGACCCTACGCGCCTGGGTACTGGCCAGGCGCTGCAGCAGACCAGGATCAATGCCGGGCTGCAGATTCCGCAGCACCTCGGCTTCGAGAAGCGGCTCAACGGACCGGTCGACAACCCGCGCTCTTCCTGCCTGTCCTGTCATTCCACGGCACAGATCCAGACCAACCTCTCGCGGCCTACGCGCGCAGCGATTCCGCCGGCCAACGCGTCGGCGGCGACGCTGCGCCAGTACTTCCGCAACATCAGGTCGGGCACGCCTTTCGACGCGGGCGCGCTTTCGCTCGACTACTCGCTGCAACTGCAGAACGGCATTGCCAACTGGGCGCAGACCGAAGGCCCTTCATCCGGTCCGCAGGGCGTCGCCCCGACCACCATCGGCGCCGGGCCGAAGCGGCTCGACAGCTCGCACGGCATCAACATCCGACCCATCGGCAGGGACGAGTGAACCATGGCCACCAAGAAACCCATCGACCCCGCCGACAGCCCCAAGCTCGTGCTCCAGGGCCGCATCGTCACGATGAACGGCAACCTCAGGGTGATCGCCGACGGCCGCGTCTACACGCAGAACGGCGACATCGTCGCCGTGCAGGAGGCAACGGCGCCCGCTCCCGCGGGCTTCGGCAACACGGCCGTGACGGACACCGGCGGCACCCTCTACCCCGGGCTGATCGACCTGCACAACCACATGCCCTATAACGTGCTGCCGCTGTGGCAGGTGCCGAAGAAATTCAGCAACCGCGGCCAATGGGCGCGACACGCGGAATACCAGAGCAAGATCTCCGCGCCGATGCAGACGCTCGCGGCCACTCCAGAGTTGCTGGCGTCCATCTGCCGCTACGTCGAGGCCAAGGTGCTGATCGGCGGTACGACCACCGGCCAGGGCATCACGCTGGCGAACCAGTCGGGCATCCGGCGCTACTTCCGCGGCGTGGTGCGCAACGTCGAGGCCACCGACGACGAGGTCGCATTGCCCGCGGCCTCCACGCGCGTGCCCGACGTCGCGGCCAAGGACGCGAAGACCTTCCTCACCCGACTGAAGAAGGAGAAGACCTGCTACCTGCTCCACCTTTCCGAGGGTACCGACCCGACCGCGCGCCGCGCCTTCCAGTCGCTGCGGATCGGCGATGACAACTGGGCGATCACGCCCTCGCTCTGCGGCATCCACGCGGCGGCGCTGCAGGCGCCCGATTTCCAGGTATTGGCGGCCAACGGCGGCAGCATGGTCTGGTCGCCCTTCAGCAACCTGCTGCTGTATGGCGGCACCGCCGACGTCGCCGCTGCCAAGGCGGCCGGTGTGCCGATCTCGCTCGGCTGCGACTGGGCGCCCTCGGGCAGCCGGAACCTCCTCAACGAACTCAAGGTCGCGCAGCTTTTCAGCGAGGCCAACGGCGGGATCTTCACCGCGCGCGAATTGGTCGCGATGGTCACGCGCGAGGCCGCCGGATTGCTTGGCTGGGAGCGCGTGGTCGGCACGATCGAAGCGGGCAAACGTGCCGACCTCATCGTCGTGGAGGGCACTTCGGGCGACCCTTATCAGCAGCTCATCCGCGCCAAGGAATCGGACCTCGTGCTCGTGATGATCAACGGTGTCGGCCGCTTCGGCGACGCGACGCTGATGCGCAAACTGGGCTTCGCGGGCGAGGCGATCACGATCGGCGGTGCCAAGCGCATGCTGTTCCTCGCGCACCCGGCCGAAGATCCGCTGACGCAGAACCTCACGCTCGCCGGCGCGGGCGAGCGCCTGACCCGCGCATTGCGCGGCCTGCCCGCGCTCGCACGCAAGGCCGAGCGTCCGCGGGCCATCTCTCCATTGGCGATGGCAAGCGCCGGCGCCAACACCTGGCGGCTGGCGCTCGACGAGGTGCTCGACACCGGCGTCGAGATGCGCGTCGACCTGCCGGTGCGCACGCCCGGTGGCCGCTCGCTGCGGGCCGCGGCGATGCGGCCGGTGTTCGCGGAAACGAAGAAGCTCTCGGCCACCGTCATGCCGCTCGCCATCGATGCGCTGACCGTCGTCGACGATGCCGCCTACCTCGACGCCCTGGACACGCAGAAGAACGTTCCCGACACCATCAAGGAGGGGCTGCGCGACCTCTGGTCGTGAGCGCCGCACAACCATGGCCTTGCTGCGCGACGCACTGAACGACTTCACGGTCAACTGGCGCAACGACCTCACGCCCGCCTGGCGCACCGCGCTCGCCGGCGCCAGCCCGAACCCGACCGCCGTGGGCAGCACGCTCACCTACGACGACCTGCAACCCATCTATCCGTCGCGGCGCGACAAGCCGCTGCCCGGCGCGCGGGCCGATGCCCATGTGTTCCGCGCCTTCGACGGCATTGCCCCCGCGGACGTGCGTTGCGTGTTGATCGGCCAGGATCCCTATCCGGCGCTGAGCCGCGCGACCGGCCGCTCTTTCGAGCAGGGCGACATCGACACCTGGGGCCTGCCGGCGGCCGCGGTCGCGAACAGCCTGCGCGCGCTGCTGCGCATGATGGTCGCCGTGCGTATCAACGATTCGGCCGTGCTGAAGATGAGTTGGGCGGCCTTCGCTCGCCACATCGCGACGCCCGCCGTCGCGCTCGAATCGCCTCGCGCATTGTTCGACAGGCTTCAGCAGACGCAGGGCGTGCTTTTTCTCAATGCCGGCCTCACGATCACGCGCTACAAGTCAGGCGGTGCGCCGGAGCAGACGCGCGGCCACATCCCCTTCTGGCGACCGGTGGTCGGCCAGGTGCTGCGATCCATGGCGACACGCCAGAGCGGACAGGTGGTCTTCCTCTGCCTCGGCGCACTGGCGCAGAAGCTCCTGGCGAGCGAAAGCGTGAAGCTGGCCGCCACCCAGGCGGGCACCTGGGACACTCGCGCCGGCGAGGTCGCGCTGCCGCACCCGGTGGCGCCGGGCTTCATGAACGGACCGAATCCGTTCGAGGCGGTCAACGCGAAGCTCGTGGCCTTCGGAGCGGCGCCGATTGCCTGGTAGCACCTCAGGCGCACGAGAAAATCAGACAGCGTCCGGCGCGACAGGGTGCTGCGCCATCGCCTCCAGCGCACGGACGAGCGCCGAGTGATCCTGCTGTCCATACCCCAGCGCTGCGCAGGCATTCATGAGCTGCGCCGCGCTCGCCGTCTGGGGCAGCGCCACGCCGAGCGCCCGTGCACCCTGGAGCGCGAGGTTCAGATCCTTCTGGTGCAGCGCGATGCGGAAGCCCGGCGCGAAGGTGCGCTTGATCATCCGCTCGCCATGCACTTCGAGAATGCGTGACGACGCGAAGCCGCCCATCAGGGCCTGCCGCACCTTCGCGGGGTCGGCGCCGGCCTTCGACGCGAAGACCAGAGCCTCTCCAACCGCCGCGATGTTGAGCGCCACGATGATCTGGTTGGCGACCTTGCAGACCTGGCCGTCGCCCGCAGCGCCGACCAGCGTGATGTTCTTGCCCATCTTTTCGAGCAGCGGCCTCACGCGGCCGAAGGTGCCTTCATCGCCGCCGCACATGATCGTGAGGCTCGCCGCCTTGGCGCCTACCTCGCCGCCGGAGACCGGCGCGTCGATGTAGCCGCAGCCGAGATCGGTGATTCTCTTCGCGAAAGCCTTGGTCGCGATCGGGTCGATCGAGCTGCAGTCGACCACGGTCTTCCCCTTGGTCAGGCCCGCGGCGACGCCGCCTTCGCCGAACAGCACCTTCTCCACGTCCGGCGTGTCCGGCACCATGATGAAGACGATGTCGGCTTGGCGCGCGACCTCGGTGGCCGTGGCGCAGACCATCGCCCTCGAAGCGAAGGGTTCGGGCGTGTTGCCGTGCGTGTTGACGAAGAGCTGGTGGCCTGCTTCGAGCAGGTGGCCCGCCATCGGGGCACCCATGATGCCGAGGCCGATGAAACCGATCTTTTGTGCGGTGGATGACATGTCGCTGGATTTCCTTGTCGTCGCGTCTTTGGCGTGTCTTACTGGGTGAGGGTGATGCGCCACTGGAGGCCATCGAGCGTCGTGGCGCGTGGCTTGTATTCGCAGCCGATCCAGCCGGCGTAGCCCAGCGAGTCGATGTGCCTGAAGAGCCACGGGTAGTTGATTTCGCCCGTGCCCGGCTCGCCGCGCCCGGGGTTGTCCGCGAGCTGGATGTGGCCGATGCGCGTGATGTTCTTCGTCAGTGTGGCGCCCAGCTCGCCTTCCATGCGCTGCGCGTGATAGATGTCGTACTGCAGCAGCAGGTTGGGCGAGCCGACTTCGTCGATCAGCGACAGCGCCTGGTCGGTGCGCGTGAGATAGAAGCCGGGGATGTCGAAGCTGTTGATCGGCTCGATCAGCAGGCGGATGCCCGCGCCCTGCAGTTCCTTCGCGGCGAAGCGCAGGTTGTCGACGACCACCTTGCGCGCATCGCCGTTCGTCAGGCCTTCGGGCAGCTTGCCGAGCAGACAGTTGACCTGTGGGCAGCCGAGTGCGGTCGCGTAGTCGATCGCACGGGCCACGCCTTCGCGGAACTCGCCCGCGCGGTCCGGGTGGCAGGCGATGCCGCGCTCGCCGCCGTCCCAGTTGCCTGCGGGCAGGTTGTGCAGGACCTGCTCGAGGCCATTGGCATGCAGCGCGGCGGCCAGCTCCTTCTTGTCGTAGGCGTAGGGGAACAGGTATTCGACGGCCTTGAAGCCCGCCTTGGCGGCGGCCTCGAAACGCTGCATGAACGGCAGCTCGTTGAACAGCATCGTCAGATTGGCTGCAAATCTAGGCATGATTTTCTCTTTCCATTCGATTCGGGAAGCACCGCGGAACCGGCTTTGCCGGGCCGCTGATGCTGCCCCCTGCAGGGGGTTGGCGAAGCGACACGAAGTGCGCGAAGCCTGGGGCGGCGCTTAATCCAGCATCGCGGCAGCGACGGCCGTGGGTGCGTCTTCTCGGCTTTCGGCGAGCGGTTCGAATTCATTGATGGCATCGATCTCCGTGCCCATCGCAATGTTGGTCACCCTTTCGAGCATCACCTCGATCACCACTGGCACGCTGAACTCGGCCATGAGCGCTTCGGCGCGCTGGATCGCCGGCTTGATCTCTTCCTGCTTGTAGACGCGGATCGCCTTGCAGCCCAGGCCCTCGACCACCTTGAGGTGATCGACGCCGTAGCTGCGCTCGACTCCGCTGTCTTCCGTGGCATTGATGTTGTCGAAGCCGAGCTGCACGCAGTAGTCCATCTCGAAGCCGCGCTGTGCCTGGCGGATGAGGCCGAGGTAGGAGTTGTTGACCACGATGTGGACGTAGGGCAGCTTGAACTGCGCACCCACGGCCAGCTCCTCGATCATGAACTGGAAGTCGTAGTCGCCCGAGAGCGCGACGATCTTGCGGGTGGGGTCGGCGGCACGCACTCCGAGCGCCGCGGGGATGGTCCAGCCCAACGGCCCGGCCTGCCCGCAGTTGATCCAGTGGCGCGGGTTGTAGACGTGCAGGAACTGCGCCGCCGCAATCTGCGAGAGCCCGATGGTGCTCACGTAGCAGGTGTCCTGGCTGAAGTTGTTGTTCATGCACTGGTATACGCGCTGCGGCTTCATCGGCACGTCGTTGAAGTTGGTCTTGCGCAGCATGGTCTTCTTGCGCTCGAGGCATTCGCCGGCCCATGCGCGGCGGCTGGGCAGGCGGCCCTCGGCCTTCATTTCCTCCGCCACCTGGACGAAGAGTTCGAGCGCGGCCCTGGCGTCGGACACGATGCCCAGGTCGGGCGTGAAGACGCGGCCGATCTGCGTCGGCTCGATGTCCACGTGCACGAAGGTGCGGCCCTTGGTGTAGACGTCGATCGAGCCCGTGTGGCGGTTGGCCCAGCGGTTGCCGATGCCGAGCACGAAGTCGCTGGCGAGCATCGTCGCGTTGCCGTAGCGGTGGCTGGTCTGCAGGCCGCACATGCCGGCCATCAGCGGGTGGTTGTCCGGAATGACGCCCCAGGCCATGAGCGTGGGAATCACCGGAACGCCCGTGGCCTCCGCGAAGCGCACCAGCAGGTCGCTGGCGTCGGCATTGATGATGCCGCCGCCGGCCACGATCAGCGGGCGCTCGGCCGCGTTCAGCATGGCGATGGCCTTCTCGATCTGCGCGCGCGTGGCGGCCGGGCGGTAGGGCGTGAGCGGGGTGTAGGTGTCGATGTCGAATTCGATCTGCGCCATCTGCACGTCGAAGGGCAGGTCGATGAGCACCGGGCCGGGCCGGCCCGAACGCATCAGGTGGAAGGCCTGCTGGAACACCTGCGGCACCTGGCCCGGTTCGCGCACGGTGACGGACCACTTGGTGACGGGCTTGGAGATCGACTCGATGTCCACCGCCTGGAAGTCTTCCTTGTAGAGCCGCGCACGTGGCGCCTGGCCGGTGATGCAAAGGATCGGGATCGAATCGGCCCAGGCCGAGTAGAGACCGGTGATCATGTCCGTGCCGGCGGGGCCGGAGGTGCCGATGCACACGCCGATGTTGCCGGCGACGGCGCGCGTGTAGCCCTCGGCCATGTGCGATGCGCCTTCGACGTGGCGCGCGAGGATGTGGGCGATGCTGCCTTGCTTGCGCAGCGCGGAATAGAGCGGGTTGATGGCGGCGCCGGGTACGCCGAAGGCTTGTGTCACGCCTTCTTTTTCCATCACGAGCACGGCGGCCTGGGCCGCGGTCATCTTTGCCATGTTGATTCTCCTTGGGTGTCTCGACTGTAGGAATTCGAGGCATCCGGCAGAAGATGGCGTGCCGCCATAAAGCCTATTCCGTGGCGGAATAAGTGGCTAGGATGGCGCGATGGACAGACTGCAAGCGATGGAGATGTTCGTGCGCGTGGTGGAGACCGGCAGCTTCTCCAAGGCGGCGCGCGAATTCAATACCACCCAGCCCACTGTGACCAAGCAGGTTGCGGCCACCGAGGCGCGCCTGAAGGTGCGCCTGCTCAACCGCAACACGCGCGGCGTGAGCCTGACCGAATCCGGCGCGCTCTACTACGAGAAGTGCAAGGCCATCGTGCGCGATGCGGAGGAGGCCGAGAGCATCGTGAAGTTGCGGCAATCCCAGGCCCAGGGGCTTCTGCGCATCGGCACGTCGACGGCCTTCGGACGTCGCGTCGTGGTCCCGCTGTCGCTCGAATTCATGGCGCGGCATCCGCAGGTGCAGGTCGACCTGAGCTTCGAGGACCGCTATGTCGATCTCGTGGCGCAGGGCATCGATGTCGCGATCCGCATGGGCAAGCTCGCCGACTCGTCTCTGGGGGCGCGCTTCCTCGGCATGAACCCCTGGGTGATGGTGGTTGCGCCGGCTTACCTCAAGAAGCACGGCACGCCGAAGAAGGCACAGGACCTGAGCGCGCACGTGGCCCTGATCTACAGCAGCGTGGTCGGCGACGACGTCTGGCACCTGCAGACGCCCAAGGGCGAACCCGTGACGGTGCCGGTGTCGGGCCGACTGCGGTCGAACAACGTGTCGGCCGTGCTCGCCGCCGCGCGCGCGGGGCTGGGCATCGCGCTGATGCCGCGCTACGTCGCGAGCGATTCGCTGGCTTCAGGGCATGTGGTGGAGGTGCTGGCCGACCACGCGCTCGCCGCGCAGGAAATCCATGCCGTGTTTCCGTCGCCCAAGCTGGTGCCGGGCAAGGTGTCGAGCTTCGTCGCGTTCCTGCAGGGCCGCTTCGGCGAGAACTGGTGGAGCAGCCGCTCAGGGTAGGGGCGGCATGCCGTGCTCGTCTTCGCTCGATGAGGCGAACAGGTCCCACGCCGCCATGAAGAGCGCGGCAATCACCGGCCCGATCACGAAGCCGTTGATGCCGAAGAGCGCGATACCACCGATGGTGGACATCAGCACGATGTAGTCCGGCATCTGCGTGTCCTTGCCCACCAGCAGCGGCCGCAGGATGTTGTCGACCAGACCGATCACGAAGACACCGATGAAGATCAGCGTCAGCGACTTGCCGATTTCGCCGACCGCCAGGAAGTAGATGGCCACCGGCGCCCAGATCAGCGCCGCGCCGACCGCGGGCAGCAGCGACAGGAAGCCCATCAGCACACCCCACAGCAGCGCGCCCTGAACGCCGAGGAAGGAGAAGGCGATGCCGCCGATGATGCCCTGCGCCGCCGCGACCGCGATGTTGCCCTTGATCGTGGCGCGGATGACGGTCGTGAACTTGTTGAGCAGGTAATGGGTGTGCGGCTTCGCCAGAGGGAGCGAGTTGCGGATGGTCTTCGACAGGTCGCCCCCGTCGCGGAGCAGGAAGAAGAGCAGGTACAGCATGATGCCGAAACTGATCAGGAACTCAAAGGTGTTCTGCCCGATGGAGACAGCATGCGTCGCAATGAGCTGGCTGCTCTTCAGGGCGGATTCGGACACGCGGCCGATGAAGCCCTCGACATTCCCGAGCCCGAAGCGGTTGAGCAGGTCGAGCGCCCAACGGGGAAGGGCGTTCACGATTTGCTGGAAGTAGCTGGTGAAGCTGATGTCGCCGGAGCGGATCATCTGCTGGACGACGGACACCTCGTCGACCACGGACACGGTGATGGCCACCAGCGGGATGACCACGATGATGGTCGCGAGCAGGAGCGTCGTGAAGGCGGCGAGGTTGCGTCGCCCGTCCATCTTCTTGACCAGGCGCCGATAGATCGGCGTGAAGAGGATCGCGAGGGCAACGCTCCACATGACTGCCCCGAAGAAGGGAAGAAGGATCCAGCCGAACGCGATCGTGACTGCGGCCAGAAGTAGGAGGAAGGTGCCGCGCTGAAGGGCCGGAGAGTTCATAAAGTATGTTAGCTCGCCCCCAGGCTCCCTCACTTCGTGTGGTCGCCCACCCCCTGCCGGGGGCAACACCATCGGCCCGGCCAAGCCGGTTCCGCGGTGTTTGCGGAATCTCGCGCGGCCTAGCGCAGCGCGCGTGGCAGTGCGACGGGGGACAGCGTGGCGCGCAGTCGTTCGTCGGCCGTCGGGTCGGCGGTGACGTCGACCTGCAGCGCTTGCTCGACGTTGCCGATGTGGTCGAGCATGAGTTGCCGGGCGCGCGGTGTATCGCCGTCTTCGAGGGCTTCGACGATGGCGGCGTGCTCGGCGCAGGACTGCGAGGCTTCGTGCTTGGACTGGAAGAGGGTGGCCGCGAGCGTGGTGCGCGCGGTGAGGTCGCGCAGCACGTCGCACAGCAGGCGGTGGCCCATCTGGTCGGCAAGGCAGACATGAAAGTCTGCGAGGAGGAAAGCGCGGGTGGCGGCATCGGCGCCGGCAATGGCGCGCTTCTCGTCGGCAATGTGCTCGCGCAGCTTGCGGATCACCCTGGACAGCGGGCGGCCGGCTTCGGCCAGGATGCCCGATTCGACGATGCGCCGTGCCGCGAAGGCATCGCGCGCCTCTTCGGCCGAAGGCTCCACCACATACCAGCCGCGGCGCGACTGCACCTCCACGAAGCCGCGTGCCTGCAGCTGCATCAGCGCTTCGCGCACCATGGTGCGGCTGACGCCGAAGTTCTCCGCCAGTGCCTGCTCGCCGAGGCGCTCGCCGGGCGCGAGCTTCTGCGCCAGGATGGCTTCGACCACGCGCTCGGCGATGGTGGTGGGGGAGACTTCGGTCATTCGGGGAACCTCAATGTGCTGGCTGGATGGCGACTGGGCCGGGCTCCGCCTCGGCCAGCGGTTCGTCTTCGGGCGAGTGCGTGCCGTTCAGCACGGCATGGGCGCGTTCGCGATCGATGTCACCTTCCCAGGCGGCGATCGCGACAGTGGCGACGCAGTTGCCGATGAGATTGCCCAGCGCGCGGGCGATGCCCATGAACCAGTCGACGGACAACACCAGCACGAGTCCGATCGCGGGGATGGCCGGAATGGCATGCAAGGTCGCGGCGAGCACCACGATGGCCGAACCCGGCACGCCATGGGCGCCCTTCGAGGTGACCAGCGCGATCGCCAGGATGGTCAGCAGGTCGGCCATCGAGATCGGCGTGTTGGTCGCCTGTGCGATGAACACCGCGGCGAGCGTGATGTAGATCGAGAAGGCGTCGAGGTTGAACGAGTAGCCGGTCGGGATCACCAGGCCTACGGTCGAGTCACGGATGCCCATGTGGCGCAGCTTGGCCATGATCTGCGGCAGCACGCTGTCCGACGACGTGGTCGCGAAGACGATGGTGAGCTCCTCGCGCAGGTAGCGCAGCAGCTTGACGAGGCTGAAGCCCGAGAGCCGCATCACCAGGCCGAGGATCACGAAGACGAAGAGCAGCACCGATGCATAGAACAGCGCCACCAGCATGCCGAGTTGCTTCAGCGACCCGACGCCGTACTGCCCCACCGTGAAGGCGATGGCGCCGAGCACACCCAGCGGGGCCAGCTTGATGATGATCCCCATGATCTTGAACAGCACCAGCGAGAGCGCGTCGACGACGAGCCCCACCGGGCGCCCGCGATCGCCGAGCAGGGCGAGTGCGCAGCCGAACAGCACCGCGAAGAGCAGCACCTGCAGCACGTCGCCCGTGGCGAAGGCGTTGACCACAGTGGTCGGGATCAGCTTCATGAGGAACTCGACCGTGCCGCCGCTGGTGAGCTTGTCGGCATTCGATGCGTACGCGCTCATGGCTGCGGGGTCGAGCTTCGTGGGGTCGACGTTCATGCCCACGCCGGGCTTGAACACGAAGGCCAGCACGAGGCCGAGCGCCAGGGCGATGGTCGTCAGCACCTCGAAGTAGATCAGCGCCTTGACGCCGACGCGCCCGACGCGCTTCAGGTCCCCCGCGCCGGCGATGCCGTGCACCACCACGCAGAACACCAGCACCGGGATGATCATCTTGATCAGCTTGATGAAGCCGTCTCCCAACGGCTTGAGCTTGACTGCGAAATCAGGAAAGAACAGGCCCGCCACCACGCCGAGAACCAGCGCGATGACCACCTGACCGAAGAGCGATTTGGCGAAACGAGGCATGGGGGATCTCCGTGAGGAAGGTTGCATGCAAGTCTTTCGCTTTCTTGCATACAAGCAATGTAGGCAAGATTTGAGTTTTTTCTGTGCGGGTATTCCCGGGGTGCACCCGTAGTGCGTCGAAGCACCGCGCTCACGACGCACGACACAACGCGCTGCTGGACGTCAGATTCTTTGACCTATGCGGGTGGTCCCCGCTTGCGTCCGTTCACCATCGTCGCCGAAAGGTTCTCGCGCCACCACCAACTCATCAGGCCGATGCCGAGAAGATGGAGAGCCACGGCGACCAGCAAGGCATCGGCGATCCATGCATGGACTTCTTGCAAGCGCTCGTCACCCCAGAAAGTGTCGAGGCGGCTCATCCACCCGGTGAGCCCAAGAAGCAATACGAGCGACCAAAGCAGCCACACCATCCACAGGCCGAGAGGATCGTGGCCAACGCAACGCGGCGCGCCGGCACGAACATAGGTGAGCGCCGCAGTCGCGGACGGCTTGAGGGCCGCCAAGCTGCCATGACCATTCGCAAATGCCGCCCACAACAGGCGTGTGACTACCACGCCGGCTGCTGCATACCCTGCGATGCGATGCACTTGACCGCCGTCGTCCTGAATCGTGCAGAAGATGACCAATCCGGCCAGCGTCCAATGATGAAAACGGACAACGACGTCCCAGACAAGGACTCTGCTTCGCAGTGCATCCGCATCGCGCGAAGTCGACATTGGTTACTTTTCGATCTCGCTCTTCACCGGCTCGAGTGTCTTGGCGTCGTAGTAGATCTCGACTTTCTTCCCGGCCTTGTTTCTGCCGTAGATCTCATAGCAGTTGCCGTCGACCTTGAACTTGGAGATCGTGTAGCCCTGTGCCTCGATCTTGGCCTTGGCATCGGCTTCCGACATCCATTCAGATTTCGTATAGGCCTTGCAGTTCGCCTTGGCGAAGGCGGGTGCCGATACAAAGGCGAAAAGGCTGAGAGCGACAGCGAAGATGAATTTTTTCATCGATTTCTCCTGGCTCAGTGAAGGAGCGTAAAAGCTTAGCATTGGATCGACCTCGCCGATGGAAGGCCGCTACGCGTTGGAGCGAGTAGGGCCCCGTGGGAGCCCTCGACCGCGATGCCGCTGGGCTCCATGGCGATATGCGAGTGGTTGTGCAGTCAGTCTGCTGCGCACTCCAGCGCGAAGAGCGGCACGTCGGATTGCCGGCTGAGCCACACGCCGCCGCCAATCTCCTTGAACTGCCGGGACAACCCGCGGCGGTAAACCTCGGCACGGTGGCGGAAGAGGCGCGGGTCCGTGAGATCTTCGTCCACGATGTCGCGTTCGTAGTCCTCACGCACCACGGCTTCCATGTAGAGAGCACCCTTGCTCAGCGTCCCGAGGTTGCGTAGCGCGCGTTTCAAGTCTGGCGGGCTCAGGTAGGCCAGCACGCCCTGACAGATGACAAAGTCGAATGGATCCCTGGCCTGGTAATCCACGACCGAACCGCGCTCCCACCCGTAGCGTTCGCACAGGTAGTCGCTGAACTCCACGCCGTGATAGGTGGCTTGCGGGAAATGCCGCGCCACGATGTCGCGCCAAAGCCCGACGCCGCAGCCCACGTCCAGCACCCGACGCACGGGTACTCGAAGGTATTTGAGATAGGCGCAGACAAAGGCGCCCAAGCGTTCGATGTGCTGCGGGTCCGCCACCTTGGTCTTCTTGTTGAAGTAGTAGCGTCGGTAGTAGGACTCGTCGAAAGCGGCGGCGCTCACTGATTCCATTTGGGGGTCCCTTCCCGGTTTGTCGGCCCGATGCGTCGGCATCGTCACGTCCGAGCATCTCGCCGGAGCCGCATTTTGCTTGGCTTTCATTGCGATGCCCGTCGAACAGGCAGTCGCATTGCCAAGCGGAAGTCCGCGAGGCGCCGTGCTATCTTCCCCGGCCATGAACCGCACCATGCGCCTCCTCTCTATCGCCGCGTCGCTGCTCGTCGGCGCCGCTTCCCACTCCCTGCACGCCGCCGAACTTTCGCCGGCTGCGGCCACCCAATACTCGCAGGCCACATTCCGCGACTACTTCGAACTCCTGGCGCTGCCCAACGACGCCATCGTGCCGGCCGATATCCGCAAGAACGTCGACTGGCTCGAAGCCGCCTTCCGCAAGCGCGGCTTCACCACGACGCAGTTGGCCAACGAAGGCAAGCCGATGCTGTTTGCGGAACTGCCTGGCAGCGACCCCAAGCGGAAGACCGTGCTCTTCTACATGCACCTGGACGGCCAGCCGGTCATTCCCGAACAGTGGGCGCAGAAGAGCCCGTGGACGCCGGTGCTCAAGCGCAAGACCGCGAAGGGCGATTGGGAAGAGATCGACTCGGCGCAACTCTTCAGCGGCCCGGTAGATCCCGAATGGCGCGTGTTCGGACGTTCCTCGGCCGACGACAAGGCGCCGATCATGATGTTCCTGGCCGCCATCGACGCCCTGAAGGCGAGCGGCGACAAGCTGGGCGTCAACGTCAAGGTCGTGCTCGACAGCGAGGAAGAAAAAGGCTCGCCGTCGATCGGCAAGGTCATGCTCGCGCACCGTGACCTGCTGCGCAGCGACGCGATCGTGATCCACGACGGGCCGATGCATGCGACCAACCGGCCCACGCTGATTTTCGGCAACCGCGGCGCGGCGATGGCCCGAATCACCGTGTACGGCGCCAAGGTGTCGCTGCACAGCGGCCACTATGGCAACTACTCGCCGAACCCGGCGCAGCGGTTGGCCACGCTGCTCGCCTCGATGAAGGACGACACCGGCCGGGTCTCGGTCCCGGGCTACTACGACCATGTAAAGCTCGGCGACGCGGAGCGCAAGATCATGGCCGCGGTACCGGACGACGAAGCGGCGCTGAAGAAGCGGCTGGGCATCGCGCGGACCGATCAGGTCGGCGCCAACTACCAGGAGGCCATGCAGTACCCCTCGCTCAACGTGCGTGGCATGTCGTCGGCGGCGGTGGGCGACAAGGCCGCGAACATCGTGCCCGACCAGGCGGTGGCCGAGCTCGACCTGCGCACCACGCCTGATTCGAACGCGGCCTACCTCGGCAAGCTGGTGGAGGCGCACATTCAGAAGCAGGGCTATCACCTCGTCAAGGGCATGCCCACCGACGACGACCGCAGCCGCTACGAGAAGCTCGCCAGCTTTGCCATGCAGACCGAAGGGGGCGATGCGGCCGGCACACCGATGGATTCAGCCGTCGGCCAGTGGGCCTACGCAGCGATGGTCAACGCCTTTGGAGCCAAGCCCGAACCAGTCCGCATCCGCATGATGGGTGGCACCGTGCCCACCGCCGAGATCGTCGGGGCACTGCAGGTTCCCTTTGCGATCGTGCCGCTGGTCAACGCCGACAACAACCAGCATGCGAGCAACGAGAACATGCGCATGGGCAATTACATCGATGGCGTGCGCACCATCTACAGCTTGATCACGCATCCGTTCACGGGGAACTGACGCCGCCTCCCGGGCGAATGCCGGCTCCGGACCCGCTGCGCCGGACGAGCCAGGCGTCCGGTCTTCTCCACGTACGTGGGCTACGTGGCCGTCGGGATATTCAATCCCTGGCGCCCGGCACATGATGCGGAGGATTCGCGGTTCCTGGAGCCATGCACCATGCCCCTGCCTGATTTCGCCTCGCTCGTCTCCAGCCAGCGCGCCTTCTTCCTCGAAGGCCACACGCGCCCGGTGGCGTGGCGCAAGACCCAGCTCGAAGCGGTCAAGGCCCTGTTCACCGACCACCACGACGAGTTGTGCGACGCGCTCTGGAAAGACCTGCGCCGCAACGTCAACGATGCCGACCTCATGGACGTCGACTACTGCGCCAAGGAGGCGGCCTACGCGCTCAAGCACATCGATGCGTGGATGACGCCGCTGCACGAGCCGATGCCGCTGGTGTTCGAGCCGGGCTACATCCGCGTGAACCGCGATCCGCTCGGCGTGTCGCTGATCATCGGCGCGTGGAACGAACCCTTCATGCTGGTCTTCGGCCCGCTGGTGGCGGCGCTGGCCGCGGGCAACACCGCGGTGCTGAAGCCTTCGGAGATCGCAGCCCACTGTGCGGCGGCCGCCGCCCGGCTGGTGCCCAAATACTTCGATCCGCGCGCGGTCACGGTCGTCGAGGGCGCCGTCCCCGAGACGACCGCGCTGCTGGCGCAGCAATGGGACATGATCTTCTTCACCGGCAGTCCGCCCGTCGGCAAGATCGTGCACCAGGCCGCAGCGAAGAACCTGACGCCGTGCGTGCTCGAACTCGGCGGCAAGAACCCGACCATCGTCCATTCGTCGGCCAACCTCAAGGCGGCGGCGCACCGCATCGCCTACGGGCGCTACTTGAATTCGGGCCACATCTGCACCGCACCCGACCACGTTTTGGCATGGCCGGAGGTGAAGGACGAGTTCTTGCAGCACATGAAGGACACGATCCGAGAGTTCTATGGCGACGACCCGAAGCAGAGCCCGGACTACGGGCGCGTGATCAACCGCCGCAACTTCGATCGCCTGGCCGCGCTGCTCGGCAGCGGCAAGGCCGTCGCCGGCGGCCAGACCGATGCCGATGAGCTCTACATCGCGCCGACCGTGCTGGTGGATGTCGCGGTGGATTCGCCGATCATGAAGGAAGAGGTCTTCGGACCGATCCTGCCGGTGCTGGAGATCGATTCAGTCGAATCCGTCATCCAGTGGGTCAACAGCAGGCCGAGCCCGCTCGGCCTCTACATCTTTGCCGAGGACACGGACGTGGTCGACCGGATCCTGTCGGCCACGCGCTCTGGCGATGCGGAGGTCAACGACTGCGCCATCCATCCGCTCTTTTCCGAGCTGCCGTTCGGCGGCGTAGGCAACTCGGGCATGGGCAAGTACCACGGGCGCTGGGGCTTCGAAGCCTTCACCAATGCGCGCGGCGTGCTTCACCACAGCAGCACCGTCGACCCGGGCGTGCGCTATCCGCCTTACGCGAAACACGGCCTCGAACGCGTCGTCGTCAACAAGCTGATGCCGTAGAGGCCGCTGGTTCGAATCAACTCATCGATACCCGCTTCGAACCTTGCCGCGAAAGACCCAGTAGACGCCGATGGTGTAGATGGCGATCACCGGCAGCACCACCACGCCACCGTAGAACAGGAACCGAAGCGATTCCTCCGGCGCCGCGGCACTGGCCACGGTGACTGCATACGGGACCATGTAGGGCCAGAACATCGTGCCGAGCGTCAGGTACGCCGCCGCGATGAACACCACGGTCAACGCATAGGCGACGCCATCGCGGCGCGCACGGGCCCCCGTCACGACGCCGATCAATGAGGCGATCGCCAGCGCGACAAAGGCCCACCCCCATGGCCGATCCTTCAGGTGGCTCTGCGCGATCGCGCCTGCATCGACGCTCAAGGACATGGCGAAGGCCAGGCCGAGAATCACGAGGACGGCCGCGGCGAGCCACGGAATGCGGCGATAGGCCCAGGCGCGCAGATCGCCTTCGCTCTTGAGCACGATCCAGGCAGCGCCCAGCAGCGCATAGCCGAAGACGAGCCCGATGCCGGTCAGCACCGAAAAGGGATGCAGCCATTCGAAAGACGTGCCGGCGAACTGACCGTTCGCCACCGGGAGCCCGCGCATCAGCGCGCCCACGGCAGCCCCCTGCACGAAGGCGACCACCGTCGAGCCGAGGAAGAACCCCAAGTCCCACAACCAGCGTGTCTTCACGCTGCGGTAGCGGAATTCGAAGGCAATGCCGCGAAAGATCAAGCCGACGAGCAGCAGCAGCACCGGCAGATAGAACGCCCCCAGGAACACGGCATACACCACCGGAAAGGTCGCGAACAGTCCCGCGCCGATGATCACCAGCCAGGTCTCGTTGCCGTCCCAGAACGGCGCGATGGTGTCCATCATGTGCAGTCGGTGGTTTTCCTCGCGCGTGGTGCCGAACAGGATCCCGACGCCGAGGTCGAAGCCGTCCAGGATCACGTAGATGAGGATCGAGCAGGCGATCACCGCCGCCCAGAAAAGTGCCAAGTCGCTGGGTGGGGCCTGGGTCACGGCTTGCCTCCGGATCTGCCATTGGACGTGCCATTGACTGCGGTGTCCGTGCGCGCGGCGATGGCCAGCGGCCGGCTGCCGGTCACGTTGGCCGTGCCTTGCGTCCTGGATCGCGGCCCCTCGCGCAGCAACTTGTAGATGTAGTAGATGCCGAAGGAGACGAATAGCCAGTAGACGGCGACGTAGATGATCAGCGAGGTGAGAACGTCGCCGGTGGTCAGGGACGGCGTGACCGCGTCCTTGGTCCGAAGCAGCCCATAGACCACCCAGGGCTGGCGTCCGATTTCGGCGGTGTACCAGCCCGTGAGGATGGCGACGAAGCCGGTCGGGAAGGACGCGAGGGCGCACCACAGGAACCAGCGCGACGACTCCAGCTTGCCGCGCCATCGCAGCAAGTTGCCGAGCCACGAGACGGCCAGCATGATGAGCCCCATGCCGACCATCAACCGGAAGGTCCAGAAGGGAATCAGCACCGGCGGCCAGTCTTCGCGAGGAAAGGACTCGAGACCCCGCTCGGCGGAGGTGAAGTTGCCTGATGCGATGAAGCTGCCCAGCTTGGGCACCGAGATGGCGAACAGGTTGCGCTGGTTCGCCTCGTCGGGAATGGCGATCAGGACCTCGCTCGCGGGTTGCTCGTTCTTCCAGCGCGCCTCGATCGCGGCGAACTTGGCGGGCTGGTGCTTGAGCACGTACTCTCCCGTCAGGTGGCCGAAGAAGAGCTGGACCGGGATCAGCACCGCGGCCAGACCCAGGCCCCAGTGCAGCATCATCCGGCCTTCGTCGAAATGCACCCGGCGCAGGAGATACCAGGCGCCGGTCGCCGACACGCACATCGAGGTCGTCAGCAAGGCGGCGAGCAGCATGTGCGGCCAGCGCACCATCTGTACCGGCCCGAGCACGATCTGCTTCCAGTCGGTCGGAATGATCTTGCCGTCCACCACCGTGTGGCCGAGCGGCACCTGCATCCAGCTGTTGTTCGCGAGAATCCAGAAGGACGAGAACATCGTTCCGAGCGACACCATGCAGCACGAGAAGAAATAGAAGCGCGGCGACACCCGGTCACGCCCGAGCAGCATCACGCCGAAGAAGGTCGCCTCCAGCATGAAGGCGGTGAAGCCCTCGTAGCCGAGCAGCGGACCCTGGATCGAGCCGGTCTTCACGGCGAGCACGCCCCAATTCGTGCCGAACTGGAAGGCCATCACGATGCCCGTGACCACCCCCATGCCGAAAGAGACGGCGAAGATCGGCAGCCAGAAGTCGAACACCCGGCGATAGAGCATGTGACCCGTCGCCAGCCGCGCACCCTCGATCGTGGCCAGCCACGCTGCCAGCCCGATCGTGAATGCGGGAAAGATGATGTGGAAGCTGATCAAAAACCCGAACTGGATTCGTGACAGCAGGACTGGGTCGAGGTCCATGGTTCGGACTCCGGTGTCACTTCTTCGCCGCGGCGCTGTCGAGTCCCAGGACCACCACCCGTGCGCGCCTCGGCTTCGTTGGCCACGCGACCATGGTGAATCCGTCTGCGACGGCCACTTTCTGAACGCCATCCACGGTATAGGTGATCACGCCGCCGCCGATCCCGCCGCCGGTCCCGAGCGGCCCGCCCCAGAGTTTCTGGCCCGTGGAAGAGTCCAGCGCATAGAAATTGCCGCCGAGGTCGGCGAAGAACACGATGCCACCGGCCGTCGGGGTGATGGCGGCGACGACGGGGTAGTTGGACTTGACACGCCATTTCCACACGCCGGTGTCGGCGTCGCTGGCGTAGATCCATCCGGCCCAATGTCCGTCGGTACGGTCTTCCTTGCCGAACATGTTGATGGGGTTGAGGGTTGCCATGCCGGTCCAGGGCTGGCCGACGTCCACCTTCCGCATTCTCTCGTCGGTCTTGATCGTCACCGTATCGCACCAGTCGACGGTACCGGTGATGATGAGATTCGTCGTCGGATCGAAGCCCGGAGTGTTCCATTCGGTACCACCCACCGGACCCGGACAGAAATGAACATCCTGACCGACGGCGAACGCGCCTTCCGCGTTCTCGATCGTGGTCACCGGCACGCGATAGAGCAGCTTGTTGGTGGGAAGCTCGTAGCCATAGAGATGCCCATCCTTCGGTGCGACCGACATGAGCTGCTTGCCGCCCATGGTCTGGTGCAGGATGGGGGGACTGGACACGTCCCAGTCATGCCAGTCTTTCTTGACGACCTTGAAGTTGTTCTTGTAGTCGCCCGTCTTGGCGTCGAGCACCACGACCGAGTCCGTGAAGAGGTTGTCGCCCTCGCGTGCCCCTGAAGCGAAGTCGGGAGCCGGATTGCCTCCGGGCACGTACAGCAGGCCGTTCTTGATGTCGAGGGTGTACGAGGTCCAGGTTCCGCCGCCGCTGATGGGGATGCCTTGCGCGTTGTTCCAGGTCTTCGTGTCGAGCGGCGACTTGCCCTCAGGGCCTCGGACGATGTCCCCGTCGGTCTTGGGGACCAGAAAGAACTGCCAGACGATCTTGCCGGTCTTTCCGTCGAGGGCGTAGACCTTGCCCTTGCCACCCTTGTAGTCTCCGCCGGCATTGCCGACGTAGACGAGGCCATCCCACGCGATCGGCGCCGACGGCACGGATTCGCCCCGCTTCGGGTCGGCGATGGTCGTCTCCCACGCCTGCTTGCCGGTCTTGAAATCGAAGGCCAGCACCCGGCCGTCCTGGGTGCCGCGAAACAGCATGCCGTCCATGTAAGCGGCGCCGCGGTTGGCTGGCAGGAGACCGCCGGGATAGCTCAGGCGCGTGCGCCAGTTTTCGGTGCATGTGGCCGGGTTGATGGAGAAGATGTCGAACTCGGTCGTGCCGATCAGAGCGTTGTTCACCATGATCAGACCGGACTCGAAGGCGGTGAAGATGTCCAGGTCGTAGGTGCACTGAACCTTCAGGTTCCCCACGTTTTTCGTGTTGATCTCGCCGAGCGGCGAGTAGCGCTGCGATGACGGTGTCCGGTTGTAGCTTGGCCAGTCTCCAGCCGCCGCGTTCGGCCATGCCGCGTCGGCGAGAGGCGGGGAGGGCGCCACGGCGACGGGTGCCTTGTACGCGGGATTCGATTCGAGGGTCAGCGTGCCCGTCGGCGCGGACAGCGATTTGAGAAAGTTCAGCCCCATGCCCCCATAGGTCGTCATCTGCACCGGAAAAGCGACGTAGAGAGCCCCCGCGATGGCCGCTCCTGCCACGGCCAGCACGCCGACGGTGATGAGGATCTTTTTCATGCTTCTACCCCGTTTGTGTGGGACGGAAAGACGATGTGGAACCTGGACAGGGACGCGAACCGGCGGCGCGAGAGAAAGTCGGAATCGAGGTCCAGGGTTTGAAGACCAGGCACTGGCGCGAACGCTCCAGGCCCGAATTCTCAAGGCAAGGCATCGAACGAGGTATCCCGGCGAGCACTTAGGTTCACGTACGTGGCGGGCCGCCAAGTAACACCCGAAAGAGCTACCGCAGTCGCGTCTCGCGGTTGTGGAGCAACCAGGCACCAATGCCGAGCACGGGGTCGAGAATGGCAAAGGCTCCCAACGTATGAGGAAATATTCCAGCGATCGCCAAGGGCACGAGGACCAGAGGAAGCAAGAGCGTCTGCACCGCGCCCGGCCAGACAATGAGCAATGCCCCCGCCGCTAGGTAAACATAGCCATTCATCACCGTGTACTTCGACGCCATGGATAGGTTGGCTGGCTGCGCGAGAAGATCACTCATGAACGACATATCGTGCCCCTTGGTTGATTTCGCTGGTGCCAATGCCGATTCACACCCGATCGCCTTCGGTGCGCGCCGGCTTCCGCTCGACGCATCTCGGACATCCTCCACATGTCCAGCGGGCTGCGCATCAATGCATTCACGTGTGCGGAGACCCGGCAACCTTGCCGACTTCGGAGTCGGGTCTGCAACTTTCCCCAGGTGGCGATGGCTGGCAGCAGTCGCTCTTGCGGGCCTGCTGGCCGGATGTTCCCTGCCGTCGCTCGAGGGGCGCAGCCAGTCGAAGGCGCTGCCAGCAGCCGAAGCGCGCGATACGCGGCTTGGCCGGGCGGTCGGCGTCGTCACGGCGCAGCATCCGGGACTGACGGGCATCCATTCGCTGGAAGACCCGCGCGAAGCATTCGCGGCGCGGGTGCAACTGGCGCAGCATGCCGAGCGCACATTGGATGTGCAGTACTACATCTGGCGCAACGACACCACCGGCCATCTGTTGCTGGAGGCGTTGCACTCGGCCGCCGATCGAGGGGTACGCGTACGCTTGCTGCTGGACGACCACGGCCATGCGGGGCTCGACGAAGAGTTGGCTTCTCTGGACGCGCATCCCAATGTGGAAGTGCGTCTGTTCAATCCATTCCTGTTTCGTCCGTTCAAGCCTCTGGGCTTCCTGACCGACTTCTCGCGCGCGAACCGGCGGATGCACAACAAGAGCCTTACGGCTGACAGCGTGATCACCATCGTGGGCGGCCGCAACGTCGGCGACGAGTACTTCGGCGCCACCGACGGCGTACTATTTGCCGACCTCGACGTGTTGGCGATGGGGCCGGCGGTCGAGCAAGTCTCGAGCGCCTTCGATGCCTATTGGGCCAGCGCATCGGCATATCCGATCGCTTCGCTGGTGACGCCGCCCTCCGCTGAAGCCCTGACCGCCTTCCGGCACCGGACTGCTTTGGTCGAGCGGTCCGAGTTTGCTGCCTCCTACAAGCAGGCGGTGCGTGATTTGCCTTTCTATGAAAGCCTGATCCGGAAAGACTATTCACTCGTCTGGGCCCCTGCGCATCTGCTAGTCGACGACCCGTCCAAGGGTCTGGCGCTGGCCGAACCGGAGCAATTGCTGTTGCATCACATGACGGAGGCCGTCGGGGTGCCAATGCGCACCCTCGATCTGGTGTCGCCGTACTTCGTGCCTACCGATGCCGGCACTGACTACTTCGTCGGCCTGGCCGTCCGCGGTGTGCGGGTGCGCATCCTCACCAATTCGCTGGCCGCTACCGACGTTCTGGCGGTGCATTCGGGTTACGCACGCCATCGGCAGCGGCTGTTGGCGGCAGGTGTCGTGTTGTACGAACTCAAGCCTGACCCGACGGATCGAGTCGTCAAGGCAGCGCCGAGGGAGGATAGTCGGCGCATGCCCGGCAGTTCGGGCAGTTCCGGCTCCAGCCTGCACGCCAAGACTTTCGGTGTGGATACGGAACGTGTCTTCGTCGGCTCGTTCAACTTCGATCCGCGCTCGGCCCGGCTGAACACCGAATTGGGCCTCATCATCGACAGCCCGGAGTTGGCGGCTGCCATGGCGCAAGTCTTCGAAGTACGCGTTCCGCGCAGCAGCTGGGAGGTGCGCCTGGATCCCGAGAGCGGGGCACTGCGGTGGGTCGACGGCATTCGCCAACCCTTGTCCGTCGAGCCCATGTCGAGTTGGTGGCAGCGTGCTGCCGTGCGCCTGCTTGAACTGCTGCCGATCGACTGGATGCTTTGAACTGCTATTCCGCCACGATACCTGCCGTCTTGATGATCTGGCCCCAACGATGGAGCTCCGACAGCTGAAAACGAGCCAGTTCGTCGGGCGTGGACAGTGCGACTTCCATTCCGGCCTGATCGGCCGCGTTCCGTACGGCCGGCGTTTTCATGGCGCCTTGCATCAGGGCATTCAATCGAATGACGACAGGCGCTGGCGTGCCCGCAGGCGCGTAGACCGCGTTCCAATAGCCGAACTCGTAGCTCCGCAGCGACTCGGCAATGGCGGGAACGCCCTGCACCAAGGGCAGGCGCTGTTGGCTGGTCACTCCGAGGGCGCGCAGTTTGCCTGCCTTGACCTGCGGCAAGGTCGTGGCGATGTCCGCGATCATCAGGTCAGTCTGGCCGGCGACAAGGTCCATCACTGCCGGCGGGTTGGCCTTGTACGGCACATAGTTGAACCGGGTCCCCGTCATCTGCTGGAACAGTTCGGTGGCCACTTGCGCGGAGGAACTGCCGGAACCGTAGTTGAGCTTGCCAGGATCGGACTTCGCCAGCGCGATCAACTCCGCCACGCTGTTTGCCTTGACCTTCGGATTCACCACGAGCAGCTGATAGCCCTTGGTTAGCAACGATACCGGTGCAAAGTCCTTGATGGGGTCGTAGGACAGCTTCTTCTGGAGATGGGGGTTGGCGGACTGGGTCGTGTTCGTCGTCATGAAAACGGTGTAGCCATCCGGCTGAGCACGCGCTGCGAACTGGGCCGCGATGCCGCCGAAGGCGCCTGCCCGGTTGTCGACGATGACGGCCTGGCCGGTCTCCTTGGTCACTTCGAGGGCGACAGCCCGTGCGAGAGCGTCGGTGGCGCTTCCGGGGCTGGAACCCACGACGATGGTGATGGGCCGCGCAGGAAATTCCTGGGCGGCAGCACCGCCGCACAGCGAAAAGATGGTGGTCAGCACGAGCAGAGATCGCCGATTCATGATTTGTCCTTGATAGTTATGGGGAGCTTCGAACTTCGGTGACGGCGCGAGGTCAGTGGAGCAAATTCCACTTCGACATCAGCGCGTGGAGCTGCTGATGCTGGCCGTCGGTCAAAGGCCAGGCAGAGGGCGCTCGCGTCGCGCCGCAATCGTTGCCCATCATCTGCAGCGCAGTTTTCACCACGGTCACGTTGGTCCCGTTGTTTTCCTGGGCGCGAAGGTCTTCGAACGGCAACATCTCGCCGATCAGCCGCATGGCCTGCGCGTAGCCGGCTGCCTCCAGTGCGTCGTAGATGGCCACCGAGCGCTCCGGCAACACGTTGATGAGGCCCGACGTGAAGCCGCGAGCGCCCACCGCATAGAAGGGTGGCGCCCAGACTTCGGCGAGACCGCCAACCCAGGCCAGTCCCCGGTCGGCGGTGCGACGCATGGCTTCGGCGAGCACCAGTGGCGTCGGTGACGCCCACTTCACGCCGATGATCTCCGGAATGCGACACAGCTCTTCGATGGCGGCGAGGCCGATGTTGTCGTTCCGGAGATAGAGCACCATGGGCAGCCCATCGGCGGCCTCGGCAATCTTCCGGAGGTATGTCACCACGCCCCGCGGCGCCACGAAGGGATCGGGCGGCTGATGGACCATCAAGGCGTCGGCGCCGGCCTTGCGCGAGGCGCGCGCCAGTGCACAGGCTTCGTGGACGCTGCGGCCCACGCCGGCCAGTAGGGGCGCGCGTCCGGCGACGTACTCGGCCGCCGCATTCACCAGCAGCTCGGCCTCCTGAGCCTGCAGGCCGTAGAACTCACTCGTGTTGCCATTGGCCACCAGCACGTGGACCCCCGCCTTGAGCGCGCGATCTACCACCGTCTTGAGCGGCGCCACCGACACGTTGTCGTTTGCGTCGAAGGGCGACACGAGGATGCCCGAGATGCCGTTGAGTGCCGCGCGCAACTCGGTGCCATGGAAAGAACTCATCTTGTTGTCAGCGAATGAAGGTCGAGGAAGCGGCTACTCTAGAAGGCGCCTCGAAAGGCGTCCAATCCATATACCGGATCCTGCAATCCAAGAATTGAATCGTGTTCCAGCTCACCCAACTCCGCTGTTTTGTGGCCGTGGCCACCGAACTGCATTTCGGCCGTGCCGCGGCGTCCCTGAACATGACCCAGCCGCCCCTCACGCGGCAGATCCAGCTGCTGGAGCACGAAGTGGGAGTTCGCTTGCTCGAGCGTTCCGGTGGGAACGTGCGCCTGACACCGGCAGGCGCCGTGTTCCTGCACGAGGCAGAGGACATCCTGCGCCGCAGTCAGGCGGCCACCCTGGCCGCGCGCCGCGCCATGCGTGCCGATGCCGGGAGCGTCACGATGGGCTTCATTCCTGCTGCAAGCTTCACCCTGCTTCCGCAGTTGCTGGCTGCGGTTCATGCGCAACTGCCGGACGTGCAGGTCGTGCTCCGCGAGATGCAGACTGTCGAACAGGTCGAGGCGATCGGCACTGATCGCATCGAACTGGGCATCGTGCGGCCGTTCGCCCCGCGCAGCTTTACCGAATCGGTGGCGATCTTTCGCGAACCCTTCGTGCTCGCGATGCCGGCCGAACACCGGCTGGCCGATCAAGCCTCCATACCGTTGTCCGCGCTGGAAGGGGAAGCTTTCATCGAGTTCTGCCCCTCGGAGTCGCGCTACCTCTACGAGTTGGTCGCAGGACGCTTGCGAGCCGAGGGTGTCGCACCGGAAACGGTTCAGACCCTGAGTCACACGCACTCGATACTGTCGCTCGTGGATGCGGGAGTTGGGGTGGCGCTCGTGCCCCGTTCTGCGCAAAGACTGCGCTACGCCGGGGTGGAGTTCAGATCGCTGCGGGATGCCGACAGCTTCGATGTCGAACTTCACCTGGTCTGGCGCCGCGGTGGTCGGCGAGGCGTCTTGGACACCCTGCGCAATCTGATTCAACAGGCCTATCCAATGCCAACCAGGCAGTAGCCCGGGAGGAATCAGAAGGCCATCGGCGATACGCCGATCAACCAGGCATGCCCCCAGAAGATGAAGACGACATACGCGGTCAGCCCCACGGTGAGAGCGATCAGGTCGTTGAGGGCGCCGGGCGGAGCGCCCGGCACCTTGTGCTGCACGGCGCGGTGCTTGACCGAAATGCGGTCAGCCACCGCCCAGATGAGAAAGCCGCCGAACAGCAGCACGTCGGCAAGCGTACCGTTGGCCAACAAATGCGATGCTGCCCACAGCTTGACCGCAAGCAGCATCGGATGCCTGGCCGTTCGTTGGATGCGTCCGGGCAGATAGGCTGCGAACAGCAGCGGAAACACGGGCAGCATCAGCAGGAGTGCGACATGGCGCATCGCCGGTGGCGGCGTGTACAGCACGACGGGCGTTTGTCGGGCCAGGCCGTAGCCATAGATGAGCAGCATCAGACCGACCAATGAGGCAAGGGCGTACATGCCTTTCCACACTCTCTCGCCGAGGCGTGCGACCTGGGCATCTCGCCAGGCAGGTGCGACGATGGATACCGAGTGAATGCCAAGAAACAGAATGAGACCCAGGACAAGAAGGGACATGAGAACTTCAGCGCGCCCGAATCACGTCCGACACGTTGCCGTTCTCGTTCACGGTGCAGTTGATCAACGGCTGTCCCGCGCCAATGCTGAGACTGACGACATAGATGCCATCGATCATGGTGCTCGCGTCGTTGATCGGCTTCACGTTTTCCTTTGGCACCTTGAACTCGCGGGAGACGGAGTCGACGCAACTGTTGCGCGCCACCAGTGGCGACGAGAAGCCGGCAAACGCCGCCGGCGGCTGGTAGTTGGCGCAACCACTGGCAATGGCACAAAAGGCAGCGATGGCCGCTGCGGAATGACTGCGACTTGGCATAGGGACTCCTTCGGCTCCGACCAGCTCGAGGATCAGGAACAGGTCGTAGGGCATCACGGCCGAACCTAGCCAGATGACGGTCGCGCGCGGGGTCCGGTGCTCAGCATTCTGAAACTCGCGCTTCGGGCGGACTATCCCGGCGGCTACTTAGTCCACGTACGTGGACTGAGGATCGGGCAGATCTAGTCGGCGCGGGTCGGCACGTCGGGCAATTGAGACTCGCGCTTCGAGCCCGACGTCGCGAGAATTCTGAGCCGGCCTGCGCGGTGCATGTCGATCAAGTCCGAATTCGACGAGATGCCGGCGGGAACCGTGCCGCCGATGAGGTCGATCGACATCGGGGCGAATCCCCTGTAAGCCACCTGAGTCATGTCGATGCCGATCGCCTTGGAAATGAGTACGCCCAGGAAATGAGGGAGACTTCCAGCCGCAGGCGATCCATAGAATGCTTGCGACGGGTGGGATTTCAGCCAGGCGACAAAGTCAGGAAACGACTGCGCGGGGTGGTTCGCAGCAACCGCAAACGCAAAGCGATAACTGGCGATCTGCGAAATGGGGGAAAAGTCATGCATCGCGTCGTATTGCACGTCCCTGAAGGTCATCGGCGCCAGCACTGGCACTGCGATGGGAAGCATTGCCACGGTCGCCCCGTCGGGTGCCGCGTTTTTCAGAGCCAGTGCGCCAACGCGCCCTCCCGCCCCTGGCCTTTCCTCTACGAACACCGGCCGCTTGAGCGGCTCTCTCATTCGCTCGGCCAGGTACAGCGCGACGTTCCTTGCCGAGCCGCCCTCGAAGACGCATACAACCTCTTCTTCTGAAGTCATGCACGAGGACAGGCCGGATTATCCGTTCCGAAGGGCGATGACGGAGCAGATCGCTTCGGTCACGGCGCACGCTTCGCTCCAGGAAATGCTGAGCTTCGAGCGCCTGCTGTCGGATCTGTCGGCCGCATTCATCGCCATTCCTATTCAGGACATCGATCACGCCATCGAGCAGGGCCTCGCACGGATCGTGTCGGCGTTGGGCATCGATCGTTCCACGCTGAGCCGTGTCTTCCCCCTGACTGGCCGCGCCGAGGTCACCCACTCTTTCGCCGTAGAGGGGGTGGATCCAGTGCCCAAACGACTGCTCCCCGCGCGGGATTCGAATCCGTGGGCCCTCGCGAAAGCGACTGCCAACGAACCGATCGTTTTTGCCAGTCTGGATGAGCTTCCGCCGGAGGCGAGCCTCGACAAGGAGAACTGGCGCAAGATCGGACTGAAGTCCCACGTCATGATGCCCATCGTCGTCGCAGGGCAATTGCACGGCAGTCTCAACTTCGGCTGCGTCCGCAGCGAGCGCAGTTGGCCGGACGATCTTGTCGCTCGCATGCGTCTGCTGGCGGAGATTTTCGGCAGTGCCCTGGCACGCAAGCGCGCGCAGGAAGAACTCGATCTGGCGGTCGGCTTCGAGCGGCTCGCGAGCAACATTCTCGCGTCGCTCGTCCTGTCGAGGCCCGGCGAAGAGAATCGGGCGATCGCGATGGGTCTACGGCAGATCGGCGAGTTCGTGGGCGCCGAGCGGGTGGCGCTCTGGCACAGCGGGGTCGGCGTGCCCTTCGGTGTGACGCAGCAGTGGAACGCGGACGGCTTTTCCGGACCGGCTGCGGAAGGCAAGTCCGTCGATTTGCCTTGGATCTATGGATTGGTCGAGCGCGGCAGTGTCGTGCGAATCAGTCACCTCGCGGATCTTCCGACGGAGGCACAGGCCGACGCTGCCACGCTGCGACAGATCGGCGTGCGTTCCCTCCTCGCGGTGCCTATCACGGTGCAGGGCAGCAACGCTGGGGCACTCACCCTGGCGAGCATCGAGCGGGAACACGAATGGCCCGCGGCGGTGACGCCCGGTGTGAGCCTGCTTGCCGAAGTGTTCGCCAATCTGCATGCGCGCGAGGCGGCGGAGCGCCGCAAGCTGGCGGCCGAGGTCGAGGCCGCGCACTGGCGTGAGCGGCTGGCGCACCTCGTGCGTGTTCACACGGCGGGCGAGATGTCCGTGGCGCTGGCGCACGAGATCACCCAGCCGCTCGGCGCGATCGAGAACTACGCGCTGGCTGCGCGTCGGCGGGCCGCCGAAGCCGTGCCCGACATGTCCCGCCTGGTCGACCTGCTCGACAAGGTGATCGGGCAAGCCACGCGGGCGGGCGACGTGGTGACACGCATGCGCGGCATGGTTCAGCGGCATGAGCTGGAGCCGAAGCTGATCGACATCGAGCGCGCGGTGGCCGAGTGCGTGGGCATGGTGAAGATGGATTGCGAGCTGCGCGACATCCACATCAGACTGGCGCCGGAAGACTCCTTCCCGGCGGTGGTGGTCGACGAGATCCATTTGCAGCAGGTCATCCTGAACCTGTTGCGAAATGCAATGCAGGCGATCGAGGGCGCGCCACCGGGTGGCGCCCGCGAGATCACCGTCACCCTCCGCGTGAAGGATCACGAAGAGGTCGTGGTCGAAGTCTCGGATCGCGGCACCGGTATCGCTGAAGGCGACCTGGAGCGGATTTTCGAGTCGTTCTATTCGACCAAGTCCGATGGCCTGGGCGTCGGACTGGCGATCTGCCGCAAGCTGATCGAGGCGCACGGAGGCAAGCTGTGGGCGTCGCATCGCGACGGCGGTGGCGCGATATTCAGTTTCACACTCCCGACCGCTACTTCGGTAGACTGACACGATGGCAGAGCCGACCGTATTCATCATCGATGACGACGAGGCCTATCGCGACTCCGTCCGGGAGTTGGTGAGTTCCGTTGGCCTCGCGACCGAGGCGTACTGCTCGGCGGTCGACTTTCTGGCCGCTTTCGACGCGACGCGCCCCGGTTGCCTGGTGCTGGACGTGCGCATGGCGCGGATGAGCGGCCTGGCGCTGCAGGAGCGTCTCGCGGCGATGGGCGCGCGCATTCCCATCGTCTTCATCAGCGGCCACGGCGACATCGCGATGGCGGTCAAGGCCGTCAAGGACGGGGCTGTCGATTTCGTCCAGAAGCCTTACCGGGAACAGCAGCTGCTGGATGCCATCGACGAGGCCTTGCGCCGCGACGCGACCATGCGCAACCGCCCGGCCACCGAGGGGGGCAAGCGCCTAGACAAGGAGATCGCTGCGTTGACGCTGCGCGAGCGCGAAGTGATGCAACTGGCGCTCAAGGGCTTGCCGAGCAAGGTCATTGCCAAGGACCTGGACATCAGCTATCGCACCGTGGAGCAGCACCGAAGCCGGCTGCTCGAGAAGCTGGGCGTGAGTTCGATCACGGAGTTGATGCGGCTTCATTCCGAGCGATCGCCCGACTAGCCGGGTCCGGCGCAGCCGACCACGTACGTGGGGGTACGTGGCAGCCCGGCTGGATTTGCCGAAGAGCCGCTTCCACAATGATTGCGCCAAGCCATCGCGCAAGTACGGAACTGGCGCAAGGCAGCGTCCCGATGCCCTGGAAGACACTTTCATGGCAGAGAGGCCCTTCAATCTGTTCACCTTGGGGAAACGCAATGACCAGACTTCTCGCAGCCATGATCGCCGGCCTGTTCGCCGCCGGCGCCTACGCGCAAAACCCGCCGGGTACGACGTCGCAGGAACAGATGATCACCAACAGCAAGCCGCAGCAGCGCGCGCAAGACAAGGCCAATGCACGCCCGCAGGACAAGGTGAAGAAGCCGACCGGCGACTGGGCGAAGTCGCCCGAGAACGATGCCATCGGGACCGGCAAGGCCGCCGCCGCCGGTCAGGCACGTGTAGAGACGCGGGACGACAAGCATCCCAACAGGAAGCAATCGAAGCAGGGCGGCACACCGGACATGCCCGGCGCCAAGTAAGCCAGGCCGAAGCCCGGTTCGTGCCGCCAGACACGGACCGGCGACGCATCGGGCCGGTTCATGCACGGCACTGGATCCATGGCTCCAACAACTCGGTACACAACCATGAAGCACCTGCCTGATCTATGGAAGAGAGTCGCCGCAGTCGCCTTGATCGTGTTGGCCGCGGGCTGCGCCACCACCGACACGCTCAACAACGACAACCTGGCCATTGCTGCCGGCTTCAAGGTCATCACGCCCAAGAACCCGGGGCAGCAGGCGATCCTCGCCAAGCTTCCGAAGGACAAGGTCAGCCCCGTCAAATACCAGGGCTCCACCTACTACGTCCTGCCCGACTCGATGAACAACCTGGCCTACGTGGGCGGTCCGCCGCAATACCAGGACTACCAGCGGATGCGCGTTGCCAAGCAATTGAGCAACAACAACCTCGAGGCGGCCCAGATGAACGAGATGGATGCCATGGACTGGGGCGGCTGGGGCGGCTGGGGCGGTCCCGCATTCATCGGATTCCGTCGGTAGCAACGAGGCGGCGAGGAGCCGCTGAAGGAGATCTCAGTGAAGTGTAGATTTCAGCTCCTCGCCCAGGCGTTGCTGTTTGCCGCGAGCGTGACATTCGTGATCGGGGCGCATGCCCAGGCCACCCCAGCCAAGGCTTCCGCGCCCAAGAGCAAGGCAGCCAGCGCTGCACCGCAGTTGGAAGCCAAGGTGATGGAATTGCTGCGAGCGATGAGCGGCGCCCTCACCGCATCGTCGTCGATGGCTTTCACGGCCGTCGCGACGTATGAAAGCCCCTCCACCGTCGGGCCGCCGTTGGCCTTCACGACGACCTCCGAAGTCCTGATGCAGCGGCCGAACAAGCTGCGCGTGATCACGAGCGGCGACGGCGGGGCTTCGGAGTATTTCTTCGACGGCAAGACGCTCACCGCCTTCGCACCCTCCGAGAACCTTGTTGCGGTGGCGCCCGCGCCGCCCACCATCGATGCCATGCTTGAAATGGCGTTCAAGGACGCCGCGATCTATTTTCCCTTCGCCGATTTGTTGGGTGCCGACCCGTTCAGGAACATCGCGGAGGGCCTGACGAAGGCCTTTTACGTCGGCCCGTCCACCTCGGTCGGCGGAACGACGACCGACGTGGTCGCGGTGGTCAGCGACGAACTGTTCATGCAGATCTGGATCGGTGCCGAGGACAAGCTGCCGCGCAGGCTGCGTGCGACCTACCGCGGCGACCCGCTTCTGTTGCGCCACCAGGTGGATCTGTCGAACTGGAAGCTCGACCCCGTCGTGGCCGCGGAGGCTTTCGCATCGGTCAACGCGGCCAACGCGAGAAGGATCCCGTTCGCTGCGCCGCGGGTGCCCCCCGCCACCGGCAAGGCAAGGAGTGGCAAGCCGAGAAATGCGCCATGAGGCATGCGCGAGGACTGTCGAAATGAAACCGATGAAACCCATCCTTCCTTTGCTCGCCGCGGTACTTCTGACCACGGGATTCCACACGTCCGCCTCGGCCTGGGCGCGGGCGAATGCCTGGGGCGGCCGCACGGCGGGCGGCTTCGGCGGATTCACCCACGACAACGCGTTCGGCGGAAGCACCACGCACAGTTGGTACGGCGGAACCAGTCACACCAACCGCTACGGGGGAACCACCACGGGCGCCTACGGCATGGGGGCCGTGCACACCACGGCCGGCGGCTTCACCACTTACCACCCACCGGCCTACGGGTACGGAGGCTACGCGCCTTATTACCGGCCAGTGGCCGTGCCGTACTACCACCCAGGCTGCTACTACGACTGCGGCGCTGCCGTCGCTGCGGGCGCCGCCGTCGGCCTGGCGGCAGGCGCGGTGGCGGGTGCTGCGGTGGCTCGGGCCAACACGATTCCCGCCTACCCGCTGGGCGCCAGCTTCGCCGCGCTTCCGACAGGCGCGGTCTATGTCGATCGCGCCGGCGTCACCTACTACCAGGTCGGCAACTCCTGGTTCAGGCCCTCGTTCGGCGCCAACGGCGTGTACTACAGCGTCGTGCCGGCGCCTTGAACTCGTACTGTTCGATCCCACACTCGCACGAGTCCCAATGATTTCCTTTCGCACCTGCGCACCACCACATCCTGAGGCCGACAAGCCATGCGCACGTCAAGATACTCGCGCACCCTGATGAAGAATGCCGGCGGCCTGGCCGTGGTTCTCGCGTGCTCTTCGGCCGCGGCGCAGGGCATCCCGCCGGCCGACGCATGGCAGTTCGAGTTCATTCCCTATCTCTGGGCTCCCGGCATTTCCTCGGACCTCCGGCTCGGTCCCTTGCCCGGAAGCACCTCCAGAGTGAGCTCCACGAGCGTCCTGAGCGCACTCGATTTCGGCGCGATGGGGACGCTCGAAGCACGCAAGGGCCCCTGGGGTGCGCTGCTCGACATGCAGTACGTGAAGCTCGGCGTGTCCCGTGAGGGGATCTTCGGCGTCCCCGTGGGCCTGAACGTCGACTATGAACAGCAGATCTACACCCTGGCCGGCCTCTATCGGGTCTTCGACGGTCCCGTCGCGGTCGATGTCCTGGCGGGCGGGCGCTACGTGAACGCCAAGACCGACGTGGACTTCGCGCCGAACCTGCCGGGGCCGGGACGTCACGAATCCGTGGGCTGGTGGAACGGCATCGTCGGTGCACGCGTGATCGCGCCCATCAACGAGAAGTGGTCGCTGATGGGCTACCTCGATGCGGGTTGGGGGGAACATTCGACGTCGAGCTGGGAAGCCATCGCCGGCGCCAGCTACCAGTACTCGCCGACCATCTCGTTCAAGTTCGGCTATCGCTACCTGAGCTTCGAGCGGGACGAGGGGCTCCTGAGCAAGGTTGCACTCGGCGGCCTGTTTGCGGGCGTCGGATTCAAGTTCTGATCGCACCGGCGCACGGACATGAAAGACGGTCCCCAATGGCTCCGAACGTGAACCCCGAAACCGGCGCGCCGCCGCCGAAGACATCCAGCGAGCTGGCGCAGCTCAACACCGACCTGGCCGTCGACCGGACCGTCATGGCCGCGGACCGGTCGCTCATGGCCTGGGTGAGGACGGCGCTGTCCATGATCAGCTTCGGCTTCACGATCTACAAGATCATCGAGGGCTTGCAGCACGAAGCCGCCCACACCATCAAGGCCGAGATGCCACGCGACGTGGGCCTGTTCCTCACCGGCCTGGGCACCGTGGCGATGGTGATGGGGACGATCGAGTACTGGCTGCGGCTCAAGCACCTGCGAGAGAACAAGAAGATGCGCACGCTGCAGCCTTCGCTCGTCATGGCGCTGATCATGTCCGTGGCCGGGCTGTTCATCTTCGTCGGCATCGCCTTCAAACTGCTGTGAGGCAACCATGCTTGACGTGATGCTGGATATCTGGACCCGCATCTGGGACGACATCACGAGCGGCCGGCACGCGCCGCTGGCTTTCCGTTTCATTCTCCAGCCGGCGGTCGCCGCCTTCTTCGCTTTCAGGGCCGGCAGGCAGGACGCGCGAGACGGGCGGCCGCCCTACATGTCGGCGCTCGTGCGGGATCGCGTGCAACGCAAGGCCCTGCTGCGCGAAGGCTGGCAGCACATCGGGAAGGTTTTCATCGTGGCGATCGTCATGGATGCCGTCTACCAGTTCATCTCGGTGCGCTGGTTCTATCCGGGCGAGGCCGTGATGGTCGCGGTGGTCCTGGCGGTCCTGCCTTACCTGGTGTTTCGCAGCCTGGTGAATCGCATCCTGCGTCGACGGGGACCGCACCCCTGAGCCACATACCCCAGGGCCATTTCAGAGGTGACCTGGCACCTCGCCAACGTTGAGGAAGAACCATGACGACGACGAAAAAGCCCAACATCCTGATTCTTTGGGGTGATGACATTGGCTTCTGGAACATCAGCCACAACAGCCGGGGCATGATGGGCTATCGGACGCCAAACATCGACCGCATCGCGGAAGAAGGGGTCACCTTCACCGACTACTACTCGCAGCAGAGTTGTACCGCGGGCCGTGCCTGCTTCATCACCGGCCAGAACCCGATCCGCACCGGCCTGACCAAGGTCGGCATGCCCGGCGCCACGGTCGGCCTGCAGAAGGAAGACCCGACCATCGCCGAACTGCTCAAGCCGCTCGGCTACGCGACGGGCCAATTCGGCAAGAACCACCTGGGCGACCGCGACGAATTTCTGCCCACCGTGCACGGCTTCGACGAATTCTTCGGCAATCTCTATCACCTGAACGCCGAGGAGGAGCCCGAGCTTCCCGACTATCCCAAGGATCCGGAGTTCAAGAAGCAATTCGGCCCGCGCGGCGTGTTGCACTGCCTGTCCGACGGCAAGGGCGGACAGACCATCAAGGACACAGGTCCCTTGACGAAGAAGCGGATGGAGACCATCGACGAGGAAATCACCGACGCCGCCATCGGCTGGATGGAGAAGCAGGCGAAGGCGGACCAGCCCTTCTTCCTCTGGTACAACTCGACGGCGATGCACTTCCGCACCCACGTCGCGGAGAAGAACCTCGGCAAGAGCGGACAGGACCCCTACAGCGATCGCATGGTCGTCCACGACGAGCAGATCGGCCAGATACTCGCCAAGCTCGACGAGTTGGGCATCGCCGACAACACCATCGTCATGTACTCCACCGACAACGGTCCGGAGAACGACACTTGGCCGGATGGCGCGAGCACCCCGTTCCGCGGCCAGAAGGACTCCAACTGGGAAGGCGGCTGGCGGGTGCCGTGCTTCATGCGCTGGCCCGGCAAGATCAAGGCCGGCTCGGTGTTGAATGGCATCGTGTCGCACATCGACATGTTCCCGACCTTGCTCGCGGCTGCCGGCAATGAGGATGTGACAAAGCAGCTCCTCGATGGCTGCAAGGTGGGCGACAAGAAGTTCAAGGTCCACCTCGACGGCTACAACCAGATCCCCTACCTGAGCGGTGCGGCGAAGGAGAGCCCGAGAAACGCCATCGTGTACTTCAGTGATGACGGCGAGGTGATCGCGGTGCGTGTTGGCGACTACAAGTTCCATCTGGCGGTGCAACGCGCCAACACGATGAGACAGTGGGCCGAGCCCTTCGTGAAGCTTCGGCTGCCGTACATCCTGAACCTGCGTCGCGACCCGTTCGAGCGGGCCGAATACAACTCGAACACCTACCTGGACTGGATGGTCGACCACGTGCCGCAGATGTACCAGATGCAGGCGGTGATCGCCGCGCAGATCGCGGACTTTGCCAAGTTCCCGCCGCGCCAGAAGCCCGCCTCGTTCAATCTGGACGCGGTGCTGGCGCAGGTGGCGGGTCACGGTAACGGCTGATCTCGACGAGGTGCGCAAGGCTGGCGGGGCAGTGTCCAGGGCCTTGCTCGACCACCGCGCGGCCATGTTGACAGACCACGAAGCACACGGTTCGGGCGCCGCCCGGGTGGCGCAGGAGGTGAGCGCCTTTTACGAACGTCATCCCTACCCGCCACCGGTCGACGATCTGGAGAGCTACCGAAAATCGTGGAGTGAGGATCGGCGTCGCGCCGAGGCCTGCCTGTTCTGGCCGGATGAACCCTACCGGGAAGACCGGAGCATCCTGGTCGCGGGATGCGGCACGTCGCAAGCCGCCAAGCACGCGATGCGCTGGCCTCGCGCGAAGGTGGTGGGCATCGATGTCAGCGTGACGAGCATCGAGAAGACCGAAGCGCTCAGGCGCAAGCATGGACTCGACAACCTCGAACTCCATCGTCTCCCGGTGGAGAGCGTAGCTGAACTGGGGCGCACGTTCGAGCACGTCGTCTGCACGGGCGTGCTGCACCACATGACGGATCCTGATGCCGGGTTGCGAGCGCTGCACGATGTGCTCGAGCCCGGCGGCGCCGTGCACCTGATGGTCTATGCACCCTATGGCCGCGCGGGGGTGTATCTGTTGCAGGACTACTGCCGCCGCATCGGCATCGGTACGACGGCCGACGAGATCAAGGCACTCACCGCGAGTCTTCGTGCGCTGCCGCCGGATCACCCGCTGATGCCGCTGCTGCGCAGCGCGCCCGACTTCAAGAGCGAAGCGGGGATCGCCGACGCGCTGCTCCATCCCCAGGATCGGGCCTACGCGGTCCCGCAACTCCTCGATTTCCTTCGCGCGGGGGGCTTCGCCTTCGGACGCTGGATGGAACAGGCGACTTACCTGCCGCAATGCGGTGGGCTGGCATCCTCCGCGCACCGTCCGCTTCTGGACCGGCTCCCGGTGGAACAGCGGTACGCCGCCGTCGAGCTGTTCCGTGGATCGATGGTCCGGCACAGCCTCGTGGCCTACCGCGACGACGGACCGGATCGCGCACACGTCGACTTCGCGGGCGACGCATGGCTGGGCTATGTGCCGCTGCGTCGGCCGGACACGGTCATGGTCCAGGAACGGCTGCAGCCGGGCGCCGCGGCGGTGCTGATCAACAGGCACCACAGCTACACCGACCTGTACCTGCCGATCACCGCACAGCAGAAGGCGCTCGTCGACGCGATCGACGGCAGGCGCTCCATCGGGGAGATCGCGCCGGATCCCGTGCTTCGCCGTGTTGCGCGCGTCCTGTTCGAGGGCCTGTGGTGGTACGACCAAGTGGTGTTCGACCTTTCACGGGCACGCGCGAGGAGGCAGATGTGACAAACACTGACGCGCGCGCGGTGCGCAACGCGCGCAGCGACTACAACACGCCGGCCAAGGCTGCAGCCATCTGGGGCATGGCCGCGGTTCTGTTCGCGGGCCTGCCGGCGCGCGCAGAGATGAGCGCCGAAGAGCTCGCGAAGCTTGCACAGAATCCGGTGGGCAACATGGTCAGCTTGCCCTTCCAGAACAACACCAATCTCAACTACGGCCCGGAGAAGGGAACGCAGAACATCCTCAACATCCAGCCGGTGATCCCGATCTCCGTGAACAAGGACTGGAACATCATCACGCGCACGATATTGCCGGTCATCTCGATGCCATCCCTGGGCCCCGGCATCGACAGCACGAGTGGCGTCGGCGATATGGTGGTGACGGCCTTCCTTTCGCCGGCGAATCCCGGCAAGTGGATCTGGGGCGCGGGCCCGGTGATCCAGCTGCCCACCAACAGCAATTCAGAACTGGGGAACAAGAACTGGGGCCTGGGCCCGTCCGCCGTGGTGCTGCACCTCGACCACGGCAGCCCGTGGGTCTATGGCGCACTGTTCAACAACATCTGGTCGGTGAGCAGCAGCGGGCAGGGTGGCTCGTACAACAACTTCCTGCTCCAGCCATTCATCAACTACAACTTCCCGGGGGGGCTCTATCTCACCACCGCCCCGATCATCACCGCCGACTGGAAGGCCGACAGCAGCCAGCGATGGACCGTGCCCCTCGGCGGAGGCATCGGCAAGATCTTTCACCTGGGCAAGTTGCCGGTGAACACGCAGCTCTCGGCTTACTACAACGTGGTCAAGCCGGACAACGGCGCCAATTGGCAGATCCGGGTGCAGGCGCAGTTCATGTTCCCCAAGTGAAGCCGGGGCCCGACGGGCCCGCTCGGCTTCAAGACGAGGCTAACTAGACATGATGGCCCGTCCTCATCCTCGGAGGCGGGCTGAAGTGATTGGGTAAGAGGGAAAGGGTCTGCCTCCTGCAGTAGTACCGTGGGTTGCGCACTGCGAGTGCGCC
>NZ_JASZYM010000025.1:0-73047 GCF_030317005.1 Variovorax sp. J22R115
GGCGCACTCGCAGTGCGCAACCCACGGTACTACTGCAGGAGGCAGACCCTTTCCCTCTTACCCAATCACTTCAGCCCGCCTCCGAGGATGAGGACGGGCCATCATGTCTAGCGCTTCTTCGAACCGAAGATGCCGCCGAGCACGCCTCGCAGGATTTCCCTGCCGACCGTGGTGCCCATCGTGCGGACCGCCGACTTGGCCATCGTCTGCGCCAGTCCGTCGCGCTTGCCGCCGCGCGGACCGGTGGAACCGAAGAGGATCTCGTTGAGGCTGCCCATCACGCCGCCGGATTCCTGCGGCGCGGCCGTGCCCGTTCCTGCCTTTCCGGTGACGACGGGCGCATCGGGCGCCGTTTCGGCCCGGCCCTTGAGCTTTTCGTAGGCCGATTCGCGGTCCACCGCCTTCTCGTACACACCGGCGACCAGCGAATTCGCGATCAGCGCCTGCCGCTGGGCCGGCGTGATCGGGCCGATCTGGCTGCCGGGCGGGAGCACGAACACTCTTTCAGTGATGGACGGGCGCCCCTTCTCGTCGAGAAAGCTCACCAGGGCCTCGCCGACCGCGAGTTCCGTGATCGCCGCCTCGATATCCAGCCCCGGCTTTTGCCGCATGGTGGTCGCCGTGGCCTTGACAGCCTTCTGGTCGCGCGGCGTGAAGGCCCGCAACGCATGTTGCACCCTGTTGCCAAGCTGGGCGAGCACCGAATCCGGGATGTCCAGGGGGTTTTGCGTCACGAAAAACACGCCTACGCCCTTGGAGCGCACCAGCCGCACCACCAGCTCGATGCGCTCGACCAGCGCCTTGGGCGCCTCGTTGAAGAGCAAATGCGCCTCGTCGAAAAAGAACACGAGCTTCGGCTGCTCGGGATCACCGATTTCGGGCAGGTGCTCGAACAGTTCCGACAGCAGCCACAGCAGGAAGGTCGCGTAGAGACGTGGCGAGTTCATGAGCTTGTCGGCCGTGAGGATGTTGATGACACCCTTGCCGCCTTCCGTCTGCATGAAGTCGGCGATGTTGAGCATCGGCTCGCCGAAGAACCTGTCGCCGCCCTGGGCCTCGATCTGGAGCAGGCCGCGCTGGATGGCGCCCACGCTGGCGGCGCTGACGTTGCCGTACTCGGTCGTGAACTGGCTGGCGTTCTCGCCGACGTGCTGCAGCATCGCGCGCAAGTCCTTGAGGTCCAGCAGCAGGAGGCCGTTGTCGTCCGCGATCTTGAACACGAGGTTCAGCACGCCGGACTGCGTTTCGTTCAGGTTGAGCATGCGGCCCAGCAGCAGCGGGCCCATGTCGGACACCGTGGCTCGCACCGGGTGGCCCTGTTCGCCGAACACGTCCCACAGCGTGACGGGGCAGGCGACGGGCTCGGGCTGGTCGAGGCCGCGGTCCTTCAGCGTGGCGGCCATCTTGGTACCGATGCTCCCTTTCTGGCTGACGCCGGTCAGGTCACCCTTGACGTCCGCCATGAACACCGGCACGCCGATGTTCGAGAGCTTTTCAGCGATGGTCTGGAGCGTGACGGTCTTGCCGGTACCGGTCGCGCCGGTGATCAGGCCGTGGCGGTTGGCGAGGCCTGGCAGCAGACTGCATTCGAAAGTGTCGTGACGGGCGATCAGAAGAGGGTCGGCCATGGGGGTTTCCGTTCGTTGGCAGGGGAGCCAGTCTAGCGAAGCCCGCCTTCTATAATTCCGACCCCATGCGATAGTTCACCTACGTTCCCGGAGTTTCCTCTTGTCATTGACAGCCCATTCCCCCATTCCCGCCGCTGGCGACGCGACCGAACAGTCACCCCTCGAGAATGAATTGGCCGTGCTCCTCGTCGAGTCGCTCAACCTGGAGGTTGCGCCGTCCGAGATCGTGCCGACCGCGCCTCTCTATGGCGAAGGGCTCGGACTCGATTCGATCGACATCCTGGAAGTGGCTCTCGAAGTCTCCCGCAAGTACGGGTTCCAGTTGCGCTCGGACGACGAGCGCAACCAGCAGATCTTCTCGTCGCTGCGCAGTCTTGCGGCGCACGTCGCGCAGCATCGCGGCGCTTCCTGATCCATGTCCCGATGGCGCATGGCGCTCCTGCTGCTTGCGGGAGTGGCCTATGCCTGTGTTTCCCACTGGATGATGCTCTACCACCCGGCGGAGCCGTGGGCCTTGGCAGTGCTGCTGGGGCCCTTGTGGCTGACCGCGCTGGGCGTCGCCGGCAGCCGTTTCGGCAGTTGGGGCCTGGCGTTCGCCGGGGCGGCGGGGGTGCTGCTGTTTGCGCTCGTGCTGCATGGCGAGGCGGGCGATCCGAACAGGCTCTATGTGTTCCAGCACGTGGGCATCAACGTCTTGCTGTGCGCCTGGTTCGGCGGCTCGCTGCGCGGCGGGCGGCTGTCTCTCATCGGCCAGTTCGCCGAGCGCGTGCATCCGCTGTCGCCGGCCATGCGTACCTACACCTCGCAAGTCACGCTCGTCTGGACGCTTTACTTCGCCTCGATGGCCGTGGCCTCGGTGGTGGTGTATGCGAGCTTCTCGTTCGCCGCCTGGTCGGTGCTGGCGAACCTGCTGACGCCGGCAATGATCGGCTTGCTTTTCGTCGGCGAGTACCTGGTGCGCTATCGGCTGCATCCTGAATTCGAGCGCACCCGTCTGATCGATGCAGTGCGGGCCTTCTACGGCGCGCCGGTCGATCGCACCGCGCGGCATTGAACCGGACACCTCGGTGAGTTCCAAATCATCCCTGCCTCTGCTCGCCGAACGCGACCTGGACCGGCCCCTGGCCTGGCGCGCCGGCGTGCCGGTGAGCGGGCGCCAATTCCTTGCCGACGTCGCGCAGTTTGCGCCTGAATTGCATGCCGGCGGCCCGGTCGTCAACCTTTGCGTCGACCGCTACGCCTTTGCCGTGAGCCTTGCCGCCGCGCTGGTGCGTGGCGAGACGAGCCTCCTGCCCCCGGACGCGCGACCCGACACGCTGGCCCGGCTGCACGAAATCGGCGACCCCGCCTTCGCGGTCACCGATGACGTGCACGTCGAGACGCCCGGCCTGCCGCGCGTGCTGGTCGAAACCCGCCGCGCTGCCGCCGGGGCATCCGACGCCACCGTGCCGAGGATCGATCGCGACATGCATGCCGTGAGCCTGCTGACCTCCGGCTCGACCGGCGCGCCGCAGCCGCATGCCAAGACCTGGGGAACGCTGGTGGGCGACGTCGCGGCGGCCGTCGGTCGGCTGTCCAGCCTGCTCGGGCGTCCATCGCTCACCGGGCTGACGCTGGTGGCGACGGTGCCGGTGCAGCACAGCTATGGACTGGAGTCCTCCGCCTTGCTGGCAATGCTGGGCGGGGCCGCATTCGACAGCGGCCGGCCGTTTTTCCCTGCCGACGTCGTGCAGTCGCTCGCGTCCGTGCCGCAACCGCGTGCGCTGGTGACGACGCCGTTCCACTTGAAGACGCTCCTGCTGTCCGGCATCGAGTTGCCGCCCGTGGACCTGATCCTCTCGGCGACTGCGCCGCTTTCGCCGCAACTGGCGGCCCAGGCCGAGCAGGCCATGGGCGGGGCGTTGATCGAGATCTACGGCAGCACCGAATCCGGCCAGGTCGCGACCCGCCGCCCGACGCAAAGCGAAGTCTGGGAGACCTTCGGTGAGATTCGCGTGCATGCGGAACACGACGATTCCGGCACCGAGCGCTTCGTCTTCGAAGGCGACTTCATCCCCGAGCCCACGCCGATGGCCGACGTGCTGGAACTGGTCGACGATCGCTCCTTCCGCCTGCTGGGCCGCGCCAACGACCTGATCCACGTGGCGGGCCGGCGCAGTTCGTTGGGCTATCTCAATCACCACCTCAACAGCATTCCCGGCATCGAAGACGGCGCCTTCTGGCTGCCGGACGACGTCGTCGACGGCGTAGTGCGCCCGGTGGCCTTCGTCGTGGCGCCGACGCTCGACGCGCACGCCATCATCGCGGCGCTGCGTGAGCGGCTGGAAGCGGTCTTCGTGCCGCGCCGCGTGGTGCACGTGGCTGCGTTTCCGCGCGAAGGCACGGGCAAGCTCACCGCGCGCTCGCTGCGCGAATTCGCGCTCGCGCATCTGGCCTCGGACAGCACGCCGGTGCAACTCACGCGCGAAGTGCCGGTGGACCATCCCGCTTTCGCCGGTCATTTTCCGGGCGAGCCGCTGATGCCCGGTGCGCTGCTGGTGTCCGAAGTGCTCGAAGCCGTGCGCAGCGTTCCCGCGCTCGCCGCGCGCATCGGCACGCAGCCGACGCTGGCCGCGGCCAAGTTCCTGGCGCCGGTGCGGCCGGGCAGCACGCTCCGGATCGATCTCGTCCCCGAAACCGGCACATCGCGGGGATTGCGCTTCGAAGTGCGTTGCGGCGACGTGATCGCCGTGAGCGGGCGCTGGACACCCGGCGTCGGCGCGCAGCCATGAATGCCGACCGCCGGCCCGAAGCCGGCGACGTGAAGTCGCGCCAAGCCGAGTGGTCGCGCGCGCCGGAGCGCAGCAACTTGCTTGCGTTGCGCGTGATCTGCTGGATCGCCATCCAATGCGGCCGGCCGCTGACGCGCCTCATCCTTCACCCGATCGCGCTCTACTTCCTGCTGTTCTCTCCCACGCCCCGGCGACACATCAAGCGGTATCTGTTCCGGGTCATCGGGCCGAAAGCCGGGTGGGGCGATGGCTACCGTCTGCTGCATGCCTTCGCCTCGACGGTTCTGGACCGCCTCTACTTCCTGCGCGGGCGCCTGGACCTGTTCGACATCCGTGTCTACGGCAACGAGCCGGTCGAAGCCGAGACCAATGCGGGGAGAGGCGCCTTCATGCTCGGCGCGCATGTCGGCAGCTTCGAAGCCGTGGGCGCGGCCACGAATCGCAGTCCCACGCCCGAACGCCTGCGCCCCGCGATGCTGATGTACCCGGATAACGCGCAGCAGATCAACGCGGTGCTCGACGCCATCAGCCTGCCCGGTTTGCGGCCGCACATCATCGCGTTGGGCCGTCCGCATTCCATGCTTGACTTGCGCGACTGGCTCGACTCGGGCGGCCTGGCGGGCTTGCTGGCCGACCGCACCCTGGCGGGGCCGGAAGAAGCGGGGCAGCAACGCGGGAGCACCATCGAGTTGTCCTTTCTGGGCAAGCCGGCGCTCTTCAACGACGGCCCGTTTCGCTTGGCGGCCTTGTTGCGCCGCAAGGTGTTCTTCATGGCGGGGCTCTATGCGGGCGGCGCCCGCTACGATGTGCTGTTTGAGCCGCTCGCCGATTTCAGCGAAAGGGTGACCGATCCCGTCGAGCGGGAACGGCGTATTCGTGCCGCGCTCGAAAGCTACGTGGCTCGGCTCGAGGAACTGTGTCGCGCCTATCCGTACAACTGGTTCAATTTCCATGATTTCTGGCTCGAAGATTCGGTTTGACCGCTGGTGCAGGGCCTTGTTGACGGTGCTGGCCCTGTCGGCATCGTCCGCCTGGGCCTTCGACCTGCCCGAACTGATGGGTCTGCTGGCACAGCAGAAGAGCGGCGAGGCGCGATTCACCGAGCAGCGCTTCGTGCGCGGGCTGGAGGGGCCGCTCGAGGCCAGCGGCGTGCTCAGCTTCACCGCGCCCGACAAACTCGTGCGGCGCACGCTCGCGCCGCGCCCCGAAACCATGAGCGTCGAAGGAAACACGCTGACCCTGTCTCGCGGCAGTCGTACCCGCACGCTGCAACTGGACAGCATGCCGGAACTGCTCGGCATGGTCGAAGCCATGCGCGGCACCTTGAGTGGCAATTCGCAAGGCTTGCAGCGCTACTTCCGCAGCACGCTTTCGGGTTCCAGCAATAGCTGGACGCTCGACCTGCAGCCGGTCGACGAGCGCCTCGCGGCCCAGGTGCGCACCATGCGCCTGAGCGGGCGAGGCGGCGAGGTGCTCGGCATCGAGATGGAGTTCATCGGCGGTGACCGCTCGGTGATGAACATCACGCCCGAACGCGGCACCGGTGGCCCGGCACGCACGCCCGCGCGTTCCGCGCCGTGACATCCACTGCTCCGGCACTCGACCGCCGGCGCGCCGCGCTGGCGCTGGGAATCTGGCTGGCACTGCTGCTCGCCGGCGTCGTGCTGATCGCACGCACGCATTTCAGCGCGGACCTCTCGGCCTTCCTGCCGGCCAGCCCGGATGCGCAGCAGCGCGTGCTGATCGAGCAATTGCAGAGCGGCATCGCGTCGCGCACCATCTTCATCGGTATCGAGGGCGGCAAGGATGCGGCGCAGCGCGCTTCTGTTTCGCGCGCCGTGGCGTCGGCGATGCGCGAGAGCAAGCTGTTCGATCAGGTCCAGAACGGCGACACCAGCGAGTGGAAGGAGACGGGCACGTGGGTGTTCGATCATCGCTACCAGTTGTCGCCGGCCGTGACGCCAGAGCGCTTCACCACGGAGGGGCTGCGCGACGCGATCGTCGACAGCCTGTCGATGCTCGGCACACCCGCCGGCAACGCGCTCAAACCGCTGCTGGAGCGTGATCCGACAGGGGAGACGCAGCGCATCGCAGAAGGCCTGATCCCTGCGACCTCGCCGCGCAGCGAGGAGGGCGTCTGGGTGTCGCGCTCGGCGCCGCGCGCGCTGATCCTGGCCACGACGCACGCGCCCGGCAGCGACCTCGATGCCATCGCCAAGGCGATCGCGCGCGTGCAGGGTGCCTTCGACGCCGCCACGCGCGATCTGGCTAGCGCCGGCCCGCAATTGCAGATGACGGGTGCGCCCGTCTTCTCGGTGCAGAGCCGCGACCAGATCAAGAGCGAGGCGATCCATCTCGCCGTCGTCGGCGGGATCGTCATGGGCACGCTGCTATTGCTCGCCTTCGCATCGCCGCGTGCGCTGGTGATTGCGCTTCTGCCGGTTGCCACCGGCGTGGTTGCGGGAACCGCGACGGTGAGCCTGGTGTTCGGCGGGGTGCACGGGCTGACCATGGGATTCGGCAGCACCTTGATCGGCGAAACCGTCGACTACGCGATCTACTACCTGATCCAGGCGCGCGGCGCCGCCGTTCCAGGCACCGGCTGGCAGCGCTGGCGCGATATTCACTGGCCCACGGTGAGGCTGGGTTTGCTGACGTCGGTCTGCGGTTTCGCTGCGCTGGTGTTTTCGGGTTTTCCGGGGCTGGCCCAGCTCGGCGTGTTCTCGCTCGCCGGGCTGATCGCCGCGGCGCTCGTCGCGCGCTACGTACTGCCCGCTCTGGCGCCGGACGGAGCGACCGGCATGGGCATGCGGCGGCAGATGGCACAGGTGGCTGGCATCCTGGTACGCGCGCTGCCGCGTCTGCGCTACGTCTTCGTGGGGCTCGGCGTCGCGGCCCTGGCGCTGGTTCTGTGGCAGGGCGGTCACCTCTGGAGAGCCGATCTCGGCGCGATGAGCCCGGTCCCCAAGGCTGCGCAGCAACTCGATGCCGAACTGCGCGAGGACGTCGGAGCCAGCGATGGCGGCACGCTGGTCGTGGTTCACGGCGCGGACGTGCAATCGGTCCTGCGCAGCACCGAAGCCGCAGGCGCGCGTCTCGAAGCGCTGGTGGACAAGGGCGATCTGGCGGGATTCGAATCCGTCACCCGCGTGCTGCCCAGCGAGGCGGCGCAAGCGGCGCGCCTTGCGAGCCTGCCCGATGCGGAGACTCTGCGTACCCGGCTTGCCGAAGCGACCCGGGGGCTGCCGTTGCCTGCGACGCGCCTCGAACCCTTCATCGCCGGCGTGCAGGCCGCCAAGGGGCAGCCGATGATCCAGCGCACCGATTTGCAGGGCGGCCCGCTCGACGCCGTGGTCAGTGCGCTGATGTTCGAGCGCCAGGCGGGGGGATGGTCGACGCTGATCTCGCTGCATCCGGGCGCCAGCTTCGACGCAGGGCGCCTTGCTGCGGCGCTCCACGGTCTTCCCGATGTGCAGGTCGTCAATGTGGGGCAGGAACTTTCCAGCCTCTACAAGCGCTACTTGCACGAAGCCTTCGTTCAGGTCCTGGTGGGCGCGCTGGCGGTGGTTGTACTTCTTGCCATCTACTTGCGTTCCGGCCGGCGGCTGCTGGCCGTGTGCCAGCCGTTGGTGGTGGCGGTCGTGCTCACGCTGGGCGGCATGGCGGCGCTCCAAGTGCCGCTGGGCATCCTGCACCTGGTCGGGCTGCTGCTGATCGTTGCCGTGGGATCGAACTACGCGCTCTTCTTCGATCAGTTGCGCGAAACCGGGCGCGCCGACGAGGACACGCTCGCTTCGTTGATGCTGGCGAATCTGACCACCGTCGTCTCCTTTGGATTGATCGCGATCTCCAACATCCCGGCGCTGTCGTCGATCGGCCGCGTGGTTGCGCCCGGCGCCTTGCTGGCACTGCTGCTGTCGGCCGCTTTCGCGCGCGCCGTGTCGCCCATGGCCTCGAACCGCCGCTGATGGGAAAATCCACCACGCCCCGCGCTACGCTCCCTTCCCCCATGCAGCAATTCGCTCCCGTCCCTGCCTCTCCTTCATGGCCTTGGCCGCCGATCATTCGCGCCAGCGTCGGCTGGCATCTGCTCGCCGGCGGCGCGGCCATGCTCGTGCCCGGCGCAGCGCCCTGGGCCATCGGCGGGATCGTGCTGAATCACGCGCTGATCACCGCCGCGGGCCTGACGCCGCGCAGCAGCCTGCTGGGGCCCAACGTGACGAGGCTGCCGCAGGCAGCAGTGGCACGGCGCGAAATCGCGATCACCATCGACGACGGCCCGGACCCGGAGGTCACGCCGCAAGTGCTGGACCTGCTCGATGCGCACGGCCAGCGCGCAACCTTCTTCTGTATCGCGGAGCGAGTGCTCGAATACCCGGCGCTGGCCCGCGAGATCGTGGCGCGCGGCCACAGCGTGCAGAACCACACGGTTCGGCATCGCCACAACTTTTCATTTCTCGGCCCGCGCGGCTTCGCGGCAGAGATCTCGCGCGCGCAGCAGGTGCTGCAGGAAGTCACCGGCCACCGCGCGACATGCTTCCGCGCACCCGCGGGCTTGCGCAACCCATTCCTGGGGCCGGTGCTGCATCGGCTGGGGCTGTCGCTGGTGAGCTGGACACGCCGCGGCTTCGACACACGCGAAGGCAATGCTGGCACCGTGCTCGCGCGCCTGACCGACGAACTGCAGGCTGGCGACATCCTTCTGCTGCACGATGGCAATGCCGCGCGCACGGATGCCGGACGCGCCGTGGTGCTGGACGTGCTGCCGCCGCTGCTGGCGCGTATCCGTGCCGACGGCCTGCGAACCGTGACCTTGCCGGAAGCCTTCGCGGCATGAGTGCCCAGGTCTCGACGGACGCCGCGTGGCGTCGATTGCATGAGCGCGCGACTGCGCCCTACAAGAAGGCCGGCAAGTTCGCCTGGCATTTCGCGCGCGGCAAGCTGGGACGCGATCCGGTTTTTCGCGGACTCGTCGAACGCGGCCTGATTGGCGAGCGCCGCGGCCGGGTCGTGGACATTGGCTGCGGGCAGGGCTTGTTCGTGAGTCTCTTGTCCGCCATGAGCGCCATGCAGGCTCAAGCGGGCGAATGGCCCTCGAACTGGCCGGCCACGCCGCCGACGGTCCGGTACATGGGCATCGAACTCATGCCGAAGGATATTGCGCGGGCCGAGGCGTCGGTGGGGCATCTGCAGCCCGAGCCGCGATTCGTCTGCGCAGACATGTGCTCGGCCGGACTTCCGCCCAGCGACCTTGTCGTGATCCTCGACGTGCTCCACTACGTCGACCTGGACGCGCAGGAGGGCGTGCTGCGCCGCGTGCGCCATGCGCTGCAGCCCGGTGGTCGATTGCTCCTGCGCATCGGCGATGCGGACAGCCGCCGCGGCTTCGCGATCAGCCAGTGGGTCGACCGCACCGTGACCCGTATTCGCGGGCATCGCGTGTCGCCGACCTGGGGGCGCCCGCTCAAGGATTGGATGGCGCTGCTGGAGCGCCTGGGTTTCTCGGTGCAGAGTATTCCGATGAGCGAAGGCACACCCTTCGCCAACGTGCTGCTGGTGGCCGATCTGAAGGATATTGAATGACCGCGCCACAGACGCTCGATCAGGCCGGCATCGCCCGGTGCATTCCGCACAGCGGCACGATGTGCCTGCTGGAGCGGCTGGAATCGTGGGACGCGAATGCCATTCACTGCACGACCGGCACGCATACGCATGCGGACAACCCCCTGCGCACTGCGAGTGGATTGCTCTCGCCGAACCTGATCGAGTACGCCGCGCAGGCCATGGCGTTGCATGGCGGATTGCTCGCCGCGGAGGGCAGTGAGCCCTCGGCGGGCTTTCTGGCGAGTGCACGCAACGTGCGTCTTGCGGTCGAACGCATCGATGACATCGCCGGCGTGCTGCACGTGCACGCCCAGCGGATCTCCGGCGATGTCAGCCAGATCCTTTACGAATTCGCGGTGAAGGACGCGCACGGTCGGCCGCTCGCCGAAGGCCGTGCGGTGGTCGTCCTGAACACGCCGCTTGCCATGGAAGCATCCTCATGAGTCTCACCGGAAAACGTGCACTGATCACCGGCGCCAGCGGCGCACTCGGCGCGGCCTTCGCGCAACGCCTCGCGCGCGATGGCGCCACTGTGCTGCTCCACGCCAATTCCCGTCCGGAATCCGTCGAGCAGTTGGCCGCGACGATCAACGCTTCGGGCGGCAAGGCCGAGTGCGTGGTGTTCGACCTGCGCAGCGACGAAGCCTCGCGCATCGCCTGCGAACGCATGCTCGAAGGCGGCCCGGTGCAGGTCATCGTGAACAACGCCGGCGTGCACGACGACGCGGTGCTTCCCGGAATGCGGCCGGAGCAGTGGCACAAGGTCATCGACGTCTCTCTCAACGGCTTCTTCCGTGTGACGCAACCGTTGCTGCTGCCAATGCTGCGCACGCGCTGGGGACGCATTCTCAATATCTCTTCGGTCGCCTCGCTGACGGGCAATCGGGGGCAGGTCAACTACGCTGCGGCCAAGGGGGCGCTCAACAGTGCGACCAAGGCGTTGTCGCTCGAAGTGGCGGCGCGCGGCGTGACTGTCAATGCCATCGCGCCGGGCATCATCGCTTCGCCGATGGCGGATGGGGTGTTCGACGCGGCGATGATCAATCAGATGGTGCCGGTCAAGCGTGCCGGCAAGCCGGAGGAGGTGGCGGCTCTTGCTGGTTTTCTGGCCAGCGATGAAGCGGCCTATATCACCGGGCAGGTGATCTCGATCAACGGCGGAATGATTTAGTCCTATTCGTCGAATTCGCCGGTTGAATTCGATTTGCAGTCAGGTAGCCGAGAAGCCACGACTCGAATTGCTTGACAGAATGGCTCGGAAATTTTGTGTTATATTTCATACACAAAGTAATACTTTATAATTAATATTTGTTTCGAGACTCTGATTGGATTTGTAACAGAGTGGTATTTTTTCATGCCCGGCCCGAATCTGGTCAGCTTCAATGCGTTGTCATTGAGTCCGACCATGCTCGGCGCCTTGGCGCAAAAGTCGCTAAAACCGTCAAACATCGTCTAACTTGTTGATATTTGATCGGTAGTGAGTGGATCGGCTGGCTCGCTTAAGCGATCGCGTCTCCGGGGTTTGCCTGACTGGTCCCTGTTAGACTCACGTTCGGAAACAGTTGTATTCGAAAAAAGAACTCTCGTTGCCCCGCGCAGCGTCGGATTCAACTCGACACACTTCGGTCGTGTCGCTCTCCAAATCGCCCCAAACCTGCAGCGTACCTACCTCGAAATCTCAAATGAAAAGAATCATGACATTGGATGGAGCTAAATTCTTCGCATGCGCCGTTGCGCTGGCATCTCTCGCCGCCTGCGGCGGCGGCGGCGGCGGTGGTGGGGGCTTTTTGCCGAGCGGCGGCGGCAACGGCGCCGGCACCTCCATTCAGGTCACGGGTACGGGTGCCAAGGGCGCGGCCCTTGTCGGCGCGACGGTCGCAATGACCTGCGCCAACGGCGCCACGCTCGCTGGTACGACCAACGGAAACGGCGCGTACACCACCAATCAGGCTGCGCTCACCTATCCCTGCATTGGCACCGCGAAGTCCGGCGCCATCAGCTACCGCAGCGTTCTTTTCTCGGGCTCGGTGGTCAACTTCACGCCGCTGACTGACACGATGACCGAAGTCGTGCTCGCAGCGTCGATCAGCGGCAACGGCTCCTTCAGCATGGAGCAGTTCATTTCCAAGATCGCCGCCGATGCGGCCTTCGCCAACAACGTGACTTCTGCCACCGCTGCAGCCAGCTACCGTACCGCCGCGCTCGACGTCGTGAAGGCACAACTCGTGGCCTCTGGCAAGAGCGATGCAGATGCTGAAGCGATCCTGAGCGCCGCGCGTTCGCAGAACTTCGATTCGACCACCTTCACGATCGGTTCCGAGCTGGACAAGGTTCTCGACAACACCGCTTCGGTGATGCAAGAGGCCGATGGATCGGTGAAGGCCGGCGTGCTCGTCGCCGCCAAGGCCAAGGGCGATGCACTGCCTGTTCCGGGCAGTGGCGCAACCGGCGGCACCGGCGCTACGGGCGGCTGACACACAGCGCTCCTGGTGAGCCTCACCAACCGAAGGGCAGCGAAGGCTGCCCTTCGGTTCGTTTGGCCACGCTCTACGTAACTTAAAGTTTCTTGATTCGATGGGACGCGTTCACAGAGTAGGCGCAGGCATGGCCCTGCTGGCCCTGGCGACGCAGTCTGCTCTCGCGCAGCAAGAGGCTGTGCTCAATTCGGCGGGCTACTCGGGCTTGTCCGTCACGCCGACTGCGCGCCTCATGCGATGGGGCACGACGGCACTGGCCTACGACAACCAGGTGCCGGGCGCCCCTGCCAACAGCCGCTACGGCACGAGCGGGCACAACTTCGTGGCGGGTTTCGGGCTTCTGCCGAATCTCGAGGTCTCCGGGCGCATCGCCGCGAGCACGCTGAACACCCATTGCTACACCGAGCCTTGTGGCGTGCGCGACCTGTCCTTCAACTTCAAGGCCGGACTTCCTCTCGATCGCGCCGGCCGCTGGTACGCCGCTGTCGGTGCGACCGACCTGGGCGGCGCGGCCACCTATTTCCGGTCCGCCTATGGCGTGCTGACGTACAGCCCTGATCGCCAACTCGACCTGAGCCTGGGCTATGCCCGGCGTGAGAACGATCGCTTCAATCGAGCGTCCGCACCGCCGATCGATGGTCCATTCGCTAGCGCGCTGTACCGGCCCTTGCCATGGCTGCAAGGCCATGTGGAATACGTCGACGGCAGCGCATGGGCCGGTGCGCGAGTGTTCGCGCCTTCCGAATGGCTCCCTGCCGGGTGGTCGGCCCATGTGGGCGCCAACGTGAGATTGACAGGTGACGGGCACACGGCACGCAATTGGTGGAGCGTCGGCCTGACGGTGCCGCTCTACAAGGTGCCGACGCAGCGGCCATCCGGTCCGGCACCGATGTCCGAAGCCCTCCCCGGGGCCATGGTCGGGCCCGCGCCGCGGAAGGCCCCCACAACCGAATTCTCGACTGCGGGATTGCCCGCGTCTGCGCCCCTGCAGCCCATCGCTGCACCCCTTGCAGATCCCACGCCCGTTGCGCCGCCGAACACCACGGCCGAGAGTGCCGCGACACCGGCGGAGCACACCGACCGAATCAGCGACACGCAACTGCGCGCACTCGCCAAGGCGCTGGGCGCCAAGGGCTTCGAAGACATCGCAGTCGGCCGCTTGCCCGACGGCGCCGTCGCCATTCAAGTCAACAACGCCACCTACAACGTCAACAGCGTCGACGGCCTCGGCGTCGCGCTGGGCGTGATCGCGCGCCAGCTGGCGGATGTCCGTGTCGGCTACCGCCTGGTGCTGACCCAGCGACAAATTGCCATCGTCGGCGCGCGCGGCCGCACAGACTGCCTCGCGCAGTGGGTTGCGATGGAGACGCCCGCATGCACGGCAGCGCGGCTCTACACGCCCGGCACCACGGCACTCGATGCCACGCTCGATGAGGCCGCCTGGGTGGTCCAGGGCGCCGCTCCGAGCTGGACCACCACGCGACTGATGCTGCAGCCCGTCGTGCGCAGCACGCTCGCTACCGAATACGGCGTGTTCGACTACTCGGTGGGCGTTCGCGCCACCGTGCAGCAGCCCTTGTGGAAGGGAGGCTATGCAGAGGTCAGTCACGTCGCGCCGGTTGCTGAATCTTCGGACTTCCGCGACGGCGAGGTGTTCGGCGGAAGCCGCATCGTCAACGCGACCGACCGCGTGCTCCTGCATCAGTTCGCGCGCATTCCGGTCGAACGCCTGTTTGGGCAGGCCGATCGCGAGACGGCCGCGCGCTGGGGCCTCAACGCCGTCACCGCGCACGTTGCGGCGGGCCGCTTCGACAGCAACTACCGCGGGGCCTTCGGCGAATTGCGCTGGGAGCCGGGCGACGGCCGGAACCGGTTCAGCGTGGAAGGAGGGCGCTTCGAGCGAACGACCGACTACGACCGCTTCCTCCCGATCCATTCGCGCTCGCTGCTGGCGAACTACCGCTATGCCTACACGCCGACGCACACCTACTTCGAAGCGACGGCGGGGCAGTTTCTGTATAACGACCGAGGCGTCAGGCTCGGCATCAAGCAGTGGTTCCACGACGTCGCCGTGACGCTCTACGTGCGGCGAACCAAGTTCGACTGGGAGCGCCAGGCGCGCTCCTTCGCCGGCATCGAACTCTCGATCCCGCTCACGCCGCGCAAGGACATGAATCCCACGCACCACATCCAGGTGACCGGTTCGCCGCGCTGGTCGTATGGCGTCGAGACCGTGATCCAGGAAAGCAGCAACTACATCACCACCAACCAAGGTGTGTCGTCGACCGCATCGGCGCTGGACCGCACCTTCAATTCGGATCGCGCGGGCCTGGTCTATTTCGAAGACAACATGCGCCGCGTTCGCAGTGCCGCGCGCCAATAGGCCGCTACAGAAATCATGGATACCTCGAGTCACCTCACTTCGTTTTCTCCCTTGCTGCGCTCGCTGCTTCCGATCGCCCGGTGGCCGGCTCTGGCGTCTGTTGTTGCGCTGGTTGCCGGCTGCGCCTTTGCGCCCGGCATGAGCTTCGACGAGACGGCGCCGAACGACGATGCACGCACGTCGGCAACGGCGATGGATGCCGTTGCAGATCCGGCCCCGGCGGGCGCATTGCAGAAGATCACACCCGAGCTGATTCGCCGTCAGCGCGCCGCGCAGGCGACCGACGTCGGAGAGGATGTCAAGCGTCTGTACGGGGTGGCCAAGCCCTATCGCATCGGCTCTGGTGACATCCTCAACATCGTGGTGTGGGACCACCCGGATCTCGTGCTGGCGCCGGCGGGATCGCTCACGACCGACGCCACCAGCGGCTCGCCCGTGAGCAACGGCTACAACGTCAGCGCGGATGGCCTGATCCAGTTTCCCTATGTCGGCCCCTTCAAGGTCGGCGGGCTCACCGAGTACGAGGTGCGTGAGCGCTTGACCAAGGCCCTCGCGAAGTTCTTCGAAGCGCCGAAGCTCACGGTGCGAATCCAGTCCTACCGCAATGGCCGTGTCTACGTCGATGGCGCAGTGCGCACACCCGGCCTGCAGGCGGTCAACGACATTCCGATGACGCTGCCCGAGGCCATCAATCGCGCCGGTGGCTTTGCCACAGATGCCGACCGTTCGATGGTTTCCATCTCGCGCGATGGCGTGACCTCCGTCGTCAACATGCAGCAGCTCACGGCCCTCGGGGTCAACCCTGCGAACATTCTGCTGGGCAGCGGCGACCTCGTGCGCGTGTACAGCCGCGACGACGCCAAGGTCTATGTCATGGGTGAGGTGACGCGACCCATGGCTCAACCGCTGCGCAACGGCCGTCTCACGCTCAACGAAGCGCTGGGCGAGGCCGGCGGCGTGAGCACCACCACCGGCGAGCCGCGGCAGATCTACGTCGTGCGCTCGCGCGCCGACGGAACGCCCGAGATCTACCACCTCGATGCCAAGTCGCCTGTGGCGTACGCGATGGCCGAAGGCTTCGAGCTCAAGCCGCGCGACGTCGTGTACGTGGACCCCGCCGCACTGGTGCGCTGGAACCGCGTCATCAGCATGATCCTGCCGAGCGCGCAGGTCATGAACGTCGGCAACACGATGTACAAGTGATGCAGAGCATCCTGGTCGTGTGCATCGGCAACATCTGCCGCAGCCCCATCGGCGAAGCCTTGCTGGCTCGCGAATTTCCGCAGATGAAGGTCTGGTCCGCTGGCTTGGGCGCACTGGTGGGCGACCCTGCCGATCCGCTGTCGATTGAAGTGGCAGCGGCCCAAGGGCTCGACCTCTCGGCCCACCGCGCCCAGCAGATCACGAACTGGATGTGCCAGGCCGCCGATCTGATCCTGGTGATGGAGCAGGGCCACAAGACCGAACTCGAGCAGCGGTTTCCGCTGGTGCGCGGCAAGGTGTTCCGCCTGGGCGAACTCGACAAGTTCGACATCGCCGACCCCCACCGCCAGCCCAAGGCTGCATTCGAAGCGGCCTATGCCGATATCTCCCGTGGCGTCAGCGCCTGGGTGCCGCGCATCCGGCAGCTGAGCTGAGTCGCGCATCGAACCCATCACCGTCTTTCCAAGCTTCCCGTTAATGAATCCCGCACAGCCAAATCCGCCCGGCACGCAACGCCAAGCCGGCGCCGGAGACGAAATCAACCTGCTCGAACTGCTCGATGTGGTGCTAGACAACCGATGGCTCATTGCCTCGGTCATGGTCTTTGCGACCTTGATCGGGCTGGCCTATGCGCTGATCAGCACGCCCATCTACCAAGCCAACACGATGGTGCAGGTGGAGGACAGCAAGGGAGATATGGCGGGCAGCATGCTGGGCCAGGCCTCGAGTCTCTTCGATATCCGCTCGCCGGCATCGGCCGAAATGCAGATCCTCCGCTCGCGCCTGGTCGTGGGTCAGGTGGTGGAGAACTTGCACCTCGACGTGGAAGTCACGCCAAAGTACCTGCCAGTGTTGGGCCGGTGGCTTGCCAAGCGTGCGAAGGAGCCGTCGAGTCCGGGGTTTCTCGGCTTGAGTGGTTTCGTGAGCGGCAACGAATCGCTGAAGGTCGCGGCATTCGAAGTGCCTGAGGCCCTGGAAGGCAAGCGTTTTCGCGTACGCCTTGTCGACCAGGGCTACGAACTGCTGTCACCCGACAGTGATGTCGTGGGTCAGGGGCGCGTCGGCCAACCCCTGGCCTATGCAGTGGACGGCGAGAAGGGGAGCCTTCTGGTGGTCGAAGCCGTGGGCAAGCCCGGCGCGGAGTTCTATGTGACGCGCTTCCTGCCGCTGAATGTGACGGAGGATCTGCAGAAGGACCTGAGGATCACCGAAGAGGGAAAGCAGTCGGGCGTGATCCGGGCCACCCTCGAAGGTGACGACGCCAGGGAAATCGCGCGCGTGCTCAACGAAATCGGCTCGCTTTATGTGCGGCAGAACATCGAACGCAAGGCGGCCGAGGCGGAGAAGTCGCTGAACTTCCTGGGCTCGTTCCTGCCGGAGTTGCGGCAGCAGATGGAAGCGTCTGAATCGAAGTTCAACAAGTTTCGCAATCGCAACAGCACGTTCGACCTGGGCACCGAGGGCAAGCTGGTGCTGGAGCAATCCGTCAAGCTGCAAACCAGCCTGCTCGAGCTTCAGCAAAAGCGCAAGGAACTGCGCGCGCTGTACACGCCCGAGCATCACAGCATCAAGGCACTCGATGCGCAGATCGCGAGCATCAATGCCGAACTGGGCGGACTGAGCAGCCGCGTGAAGACGCTGCCCGACATCGAGCAGGAATTGTTGAGCCTGACGCGTGACGTCAAGGTCAACAACGAGCTGTATGTCAGCCTTCTCAACTCGTCGCAGCAACTGCGCCTGGTGAAGGAGGGCAAGGTCGGCAACGTGCGCATCGTGGACGTGGCCGCCGTTCCTAGGAAGCCGGTGAAGCCGCAACGCGCATTGGTGGTTGCGCTGGCAGCCGTGCTGGGCTTGCTGCTGGGCCTTGCGCTGGCATTCCTGCGCAACAGCCTGCGCCCCGGACTCAAGGACCCGGCTGATATCGAGCAGCGCGCCGGTCTGCATGTGTTTGCCAGCATTCCGCATTCCGAGGCGCAGGTGCGGCAGGCACAGGAAGTGAGCAAGAAAGTGCCGGGCAGCCATGTGCTGGCGGTGGCGGCGCCACAAGAACCGGCGGTCGAAAGCCTTCGCAGCCTGCGTACGGCGCTGCAGTTCGCGATGCTCGATGCGGCCAACAACATCATCCTGATCACAGGCCCGACGCCCGGCATCGGCAAGTCGTTCACCAGCGTGAATCTTGCGGCGGTGCTCGGTGCGGCCAACAAGAAGGTGCTGCTGATCGACGCCGACCTGCGCAAGGGTCACCTGAACCAGTACTTCGGCCTGCCGCGCGAACGGGGCATGAGCGAAGTGGTGAGCGGCAGCGTCAAGTTCGACGAAGCGGTGCATCGGCAAGTGGCGCCCAACGTGGACTTTCTTTCGACTGGCATCTTGCCGCCGAACCCCGCCGAATTGCTGATGACGCCTGCGAGCCCGGCCCTGGTGCAGGAGGCGGCGCAGCACTACGACCTGATCATCATCGACACGCCGCCTGTGCTGGCGGCATCTGATACCGCCATCCTCGCGCCACTTGCCGGTGCGGTGTTCCTGATTGCACGAGCAGAGGTGACGAGCCTGGGCGAATTGCAGGAGTCGGCCAAGCGCCTGCTCGATACCGGCGTGAAGGCGAAGGGCGTCATCTTCAACGGACTGAACATGTCGAAGCGGCGCTATGGGTATGGCATTGGCTACAAGTACGGCGGCTACAGGTACACCAACTACAAGTATTGAGCGAGCCACCGAAGCCGAGAGGCCGGCATGTCGTGTCTCTCAGAACTCAAAGAACAACAAATGAACTTGAACAACGAAACGATTGCGGTCATCGGACTTGGCTATGTTGGGCTGCCCTTGGCTGTCGAGTTTGGCAAACGGCGAGCCGTGCTGGGCTTTGACATCAATGCTGCGCGCATTGCTGAACTGCGGGGCGGGCGGGACGGCACTCTGGAAGTCAGCCACGCGGATCTGAAATCCGCGAGTCAACTGACCTTCAGCTGCGACTCGAAGGATCTGGAGTTCTGCAAGGTCTTCATCGTGACGGTTCCCACACCGGTGGATCAGGCCAATCGCCCCGACATGACCCCGCTTGTGAAAGCGAGCGAGACCGTAGGACGTGTCATGCCTCAAGGCGCGATAGTCATTTACGAATCCACGGTGTACCCCGGTGCCACTGAGGAAGTGTGCGTGCCGGTGCTCGAGAGGTTTTCAGGCAAGAAGTTCAACACCGACTTCTTCTGCGGCTACAGCCCGGAGCGCATCAATCCTGGCGACAAGGTCAACACGCTCACCAAGATCAAGAAGATCACCAGTGGCAGCACGCCCGAGGTGGCAGATGGCGTCGACGCTCTCTACAACAGCATCATCACCGCCGGCACTCACAAGGCCACCAGCATCAAGGTGGCTGAAGCTGCCAAGGTGATCGAGAACACCCAGCGTGACCTCAATATCGCGCTCGTCAATGAGCTGTCCGTCATCTTTGAGCGCTTGGGAATAGACACGCTGGACGTATTGGAGGCAGCAGGCAGCAAATGGAACTTTCTGCCGTTTCGCCCCGGGCTTGTCGGAGGCCATTGCATCGGCGTGGATCCGTACTACCTCACTCACAAGGCGGAAGAGGTGGGGTATCACCCGCAAGTCATCTTGGCCGGCCGACGTATCAACGACAACATGGCACGCTATGTGGCGCGCAACACCATCAAGCTCATGTTGAAGAACGGCATGGACGTACCGCGTTGCCGTGTTGGCGTGCTGGGTATCACCTTCAAAGAAAACTGCCCCGACATCCGCAACAGCAAAGTGGTGGACATGGTGCGCGAGTTTGAAGCCTGGGGTACCCAGGTCGTGGTCGTTGACCCGTGGGCCAGCGCCGAGGACGTGGAACATGAATATGGCCTGCAACTCGGCCGCATCGATGCTGACAACCCTGTCGATGCATTGATCGTGGCAGTAGGACACAACGAATATCGCCAGTCCACGCCCGCCGATCTGCGCCCCATGTGCCGGGGCAGCAAGCCGGTGATGGCCGACGTCAAGAGCCTCTACAACCGCGACCAAGCGATCGAGGCCGGCTTCACGGTCTTTCGTCTCTAACCCGACAATCCAGGTTCGATCTCGACATGAAAAACTTTGCACTTGTCGGCGCCGCCGGCTACATCGCGCCGCGACACATGCGCGCCATCAAGGACACCGGCAATCACCTTTCGGTGGCCTACGACATCAACGACTCGGTGGGCATCATTGACAGCATCTCGCCGCAGAGCGAGTTCTTCACTGAGTTCGAGCGGTTCTATGAGCATGCGCATCAACTCAAGCGCGACGCTGCCACCACGCTCGACTATGTGGCAATTTGCAGCCCCAACTATTTGCACCACCCCCACATTGCTGCCGGATTGCGTCTAGGTTGCGACGTGATCTGTGAAAAGCCTCTGGTACCCACTCCCGAGTTGATCGACGAGCTCGCGCTGATCGAAAAGGAAACCGGCAAGCGGGTCTTCAACATCCTGCAGCTGCGTCATCATGACGCCATCCTCAAGCTGCGCGACAAGGTCGCGGCAGCCCCCGCCGATACCAAGTTCGATGTGGAGCTGACTTACATCACCTCGCGCGGCAATTGGTACATGGAAAGCTGGAAGGGCGACAACCGCAAGTCCTTCGGCGTCGCCACGAACATCGGCGTGCACTTCTACGACATGCTGCACTTCATCTTCGGCAAGCTGCAACGCAACGTGGTGCATCACAGTGGTGTGGCCAAGGCGGCCGGGTACCTCGAGTACGAACGGGCCCGCGTGCGCTGGTTCCTGTCGATCGATTCCAACGACCTCCCGGCCGACGTAAAAGGCAAGAAGTCCACTTACCGCAACATCGACATCAGCGGCGAGCAACTGGAATTTTCCGAGGGCTTCACGGACCTGCACACGACCAGCTATCAGGAGATCCTGGCCGGTCGTGGCTATGGATTGAATGACGCGCGCCACTGCGTCGAGACTGTGAACGTCATCCGCAGCGCTGCTGGAGTCGGGGGCGAGCAAGGTGAAGTTCATCCCTTTGTTCGGCGCCTTGCCTGACCTGGGGCCCGATCGACCATGACCTACTCCAGCCACCCCAGCGCCATCGTTGACGAAGGTGCCCAGATTGGCGACGGCACGCGCATCTGGCACTGGGTACACGTGAGCGCACAGGCCCGTATCGGGGCGCGCTGCTCGCTCGGACAGAACGTCTATGTGGGCAACGACGTCAACATCGGCGACAACGTCAAGATCCAGAACAACGTCAGCGTCTATGACACCGTCACTTTGGAGGACGACGTCTTCTGTGGGCCCAGCATGGTGTTTACCAATGTCTACAACCCTCGTTCTGCCGTCACCCGCAAGGGCGAATACCGTCGCACTCTCGTCAAGAGGGGGGCCACGCTGGGCGCCAATTGCACGATCGTGTGCGGTCACACGGTGGGCGAATACGCCTTCGTGGGCGCCGGTGCCGTTGTCAACAAGGATGTCCCCGCATTCGCCCTCATGGTCGGCGTGCCTGCTCGGCAAATCGGCTGGATGAGTGAATTTGGCGAACAACTCGCGTTGCCCCTGCAAGGCGAGGGCGAAGTTCTTTGTCCACACACCGGCGCTCGCTATGTGCTTGACGGCCAATTCGTGGCCAAGTTTGAGCCGAAAACACCATGATCGAATTCATCGACCTCAAATCGCAGCAAGTCCGCATCAAAGACCAGATCGATGCCGGCATCCAGCGTGTGCTGGCCCACGGCCAGTACATCCTCGGCCCCGAAGTGGCTGAGCTGGAAGAAAAGCTTGCCGCTTACACCGGCGCCAAACACTGCATCACTTGTGCGAACGGAACGGATGCGTTGCAGATTGCACAGATGGCCCTAGGTATCGGCCCGGGTGACGAAGTCATCACACCCGGCTTTACCTACATTGCCACTGCTGAAACTGTGGCCCTGTTGGGTGCCAAGCCGGTGTACGTGGACATTGACCCGCGTACGTACAACTTGGACCCGACCTTGCTGGCGGCCGCCATCACGCCGCGCACCAAGGCCGTCATTCCGGTGAGTCTTTACGGCCAGTGCGCCGACTTCGATGCCATCAACGCCATTGCCGAAAGGCACGGCATCCCAGTGATCGAAGATGCTGCGCAAAGCTTTGGCGCCACCTACAAGGGGCGCAAGAGCTGCAACCTCTCGACCATTGCATGCGCCAGCTTCTTCCCGAGCAAGCCACTGGGATGCTATGGCGATGGGGGTGCCATCTTTACCAACGACGACGAACTGGCCAAGGTCATGCGGCAGATAGCTCGGCATGGACAAGACAAGCGCTATCACCATATCCGTGTTGGTGTAAACAGCCGTTTAGACACCCTGCAGGCCGCTGTCTTGCTCGCTAAGTTGGAGATATTCGATGACGAGATCGCCGGTCGCCAGCGCGTTGCTGCCGAATACGATCGTCTATTGGGTCAGCTTGGTGTGGCCGTCACGCCGTACATCGAGGTCCACAACAAGAGTGTCTATGCTCAATACACCCTGCGGGTTCCAAAACGCAATGATCTGCAAGCTCGACTGAAGCAGGCCGGCGTGCCTACGGCGGTCCATTACCCGATTCCGCTAAATAAGCAACCTGCCGTTGCTGAAGAACAGGCCTATCTACCTGTCGGGAATGAAGTGGCTGGGCAGGTGATGAGCTTGCCGATGCATGCATATTTGACCGAAACCGACCAAAAGGCAATCGTCTCGGCTTTGATCTCGGACTAGTCTTCGATGCCAGTTCAAAGCGCCCTTTTTGCGATGCGCGCGAAAATGCAATCGTTCAGCCGCACTGGCTTCGTGCGTTCGGTCGGCGTTCTGGTAGGTGGAACGGCGTTTGCGCAGGCGCTCAACGTTCTAGTGTTACCAATTATCACGCGTCTGTATGCGCCCGACGATTTCACTGTCTTCGCGGTCTACGTATCAGTTTTAACCATCATCTCTGTAGTAGCCTGTTTGCGTTTGGAGATCGCGATTCCGATGCCGGAGCGCGACGAAGATGCCGCCAACTTGCTTGCGTTGGCACTTTGCAGTTCTTTTGTGGTGACCATATTGACGGCGCTCGCCGTTTGGTTGTTCCCAAGACAGATCGTCGATTTAGTTGGTCAGGCCGCGCTACGTCCTTACCTATGGCTGCTGCCCTTAGGAATTTGGCTGACCAGCTCGCACGCCGCAATTCAGTTCTGGTCAACGCGCAAGAGGAAGTTCGGCACTATTGCCAAGACTCGTATGACCCAAGCCATTGGAGGTGCCGGAAGCCAAGTCGGGTTGGGTTGGGCGGGGTTTGCACCTCTCGGATTGTTGCTGGGCTACACGATCAGTAGCGGCGCCGGCCTGCTAGCCCTGGGACGCGATGCGGTTCATGAGGATCGCGCGGCTTTTCGGGGCATCAGCTGGTCCGGAATGCGCCGCACTTTGCGACAGTACGACCGCTTCCCCAAATATTCCACCTTCGAAGCGGTCGCCAATAGTGCTGGAATTCAACTTCCGGTAGTCATTATCGCTGCATTGGTGATGGGACCAGAGGCAGGCTATTTAGCGCTGGCGGCGCGTGTCATGGCTGCGCCAATGGGGTTAATTGGCGGTTCAATCGCGCAGGTCTATCTCTCCAGGGCACCCGAGGAGTTGCGAGCCGGAACTCTAGGATCATTTAGTGCAGAGGTACTGGGCGGTTTGCTCAGGACCGGGGTTGGCCCTTTGTTATTCATCGGCATCCTTGCACCTCAAATCTTTTCAGTGCTATTCGGCCAAAATTGGGAGCGGGCTGGCGAAATTGTCATGTGGATGACTCCTTGGTTCATTTTTCAGCTCATGTCTTCTCCTATCTCCATGGTGATGCACATAACTGGTCGACAAAGGCCAATGCTCGCGCTCACAGTATCCGGTTTGGCAATTCGCCTCGGAGCAATGGGATTGGCGGCTCATTTTGCGCGTGATCATTTTTCCGAATTCTATGCCATTTCTGGTGGTCTTTTCTATATTGTCTGTTGTTGGATGTTTTCGCGAGCAGCAGGCATGGGAATCAAGGATTTAATACGAACCTATAGAGCCGGCTCCGTTTCGCTGATTGGCTGGACTCTGATTGCCGTGATTCTTCGTATTATTTTGAAGCAGGCAGCATAATGAGGAACGCTATTAAAATCATTGCTTCCAAAATGCGCCCATTTCTCAAATTGGTGCTCTCTCTCTTTTTTGAAAGAAAGTATCTAGAAGGTCGTTATTTTGATATTGGTTACGACGGTTATTTGTGGGCTCTCAAATCCATTTGGATAAGAAATATACTACGCCTCGGCGTGCCACGTCCTTGGCCAACAGGATTGACTTGTCATGTGTCAAATGCGAAGAATATCTTCTTTCATCCTGATGACTTGAATAATTTCCAATCACCAGGCACGTATTTTCAGAACTTCAAGGGGTTGATTCATATTGGGCACGGAAGCTACATTGGTCCTAACGTGGGACTTATTACTGCCAACCACAGATTAACCGACCTCGATGCACACGAGGACGCCAAAGACATAGTCCTTGGGGAAAATTGTTGGATTGGAATGAATTCCGTCTTATTACCTGGCGTTATCCTAGGCCCGAGAACTGTCGTTGCCGCCGGATCCGTTGTCACCAAAAGCTTTCCCGAAGGGAATGTAGTTATCGGTGGTGTTCCTGCGAAATCAATCAAAATGTTGTGTTCAATCGACAGCCATGTCTTACAGGCAACGGCATAGACCCACAAGCATTATCTCGAATATGAATAGAGCAACTCTTCCGAGTTGGTGGTAAATAAAAATGAATGGAACAAATATCTATCGATGGATTACCACTCCTCTTCTAATCGCCATTCTGTTTTCTTACTATTCGATCTACGATATACGCCTGCTTCCATTGTTCCTAGGCATCAGTGTACTGGCGGTCATTTTCAGAAATCCGCATTTCAGAATTACTGCATCAGTCGATTTTTATGGCCTGATGGTCGTATATTGCCTTATCGCGTCGATATTCTCGATGGAGTTGGAAGTGCTTACGGCCATGGTGATATTTGGATGGCTCGTTTACTGGCCGATCTTTATCAGAAAACGAACTGTTCTTCTGATTGACGTGGAATGCCTGCTTCGCTACGTCGTAAATCTAGGTTTGATTTTGTCCATTGGTCTATTCCTTCAAATTTTTCTATTTAGAAGCTATGGAATAGAGATTGGCAAGATTGATCTTGTGCAGGATCGCGATGCCTTCGGCTTCATATGGAATGACTACAGTTTTCTTTCCCTTTTTCTTGTGACCTTGGTGCCTTTGACTTGGCGCGGGTCTTTGCAAAAAACGACAAAGGTTCTTTACACGGGAACCTTTATCACTGCGTCGGCGATGACTAGTGCAAGAACAGGCATTGTTGCAGTCATAGTTGCATATGGCATTGTCTGTTTTGTCAAGATTTTGCGAGCCTTGCTAACATTGAGAATTAAAAGAGCCGAGTTTTACTATTTCGGGGCCGCTATATTGTTTGCGCCCACCCTTATTTACTACGTATTTGAACTATTCCCGAGAGTAACCTCTTTGGGCGATAGCGGGCGGGTGGATGGTTATATTTCGGCGCTCCATTTTATTGGGAATAACATACTCTTCGGTTCTGCGTTTGGTGTTCAGTATTATAAAGAGCAAATTGATACCATTCCGCACAATGCCTTCTTGTACCTTTTGGCTGCGGGAGGTGTCGTCTTTTTAATATTATTCTTGGCTTGGGCAATCGTGTTGGTCGGGCGAATTTATAAGCATGTTGATTTCGGGTTGTTTCTTTCGTTGGCAATAGCAGGAATTGGATTTCAATTCATCCCTGCGTTTTTTTCAGCGTATTTTTTCGCGTTCCTTTTGTCGCTGTGCATAATTGTTGTCGACCAGAAAAACATAATTTAGAATGAACGGTGTTTATGTACGTTGACTTTGTGATGATATCGCGATTGGGGCTGTCGGACGGTGGTCGTGAAACTTGGCTAAGGAATTTCCTTAGGGAGGCAGGTAGGCAGCGGGCGGACTATAAATTCAATCTGCATACTCTCAGCAAAGACAAGGTCAATGTTCTGACATTGGTTGATTCGGCCAATCTCGGAAGTGTGAAAGAGATAGGCTGCAATCGTGGTTTGCTTCCCATTTCAATTGTCTTTGTGCTCAAGTTTGGCTTAAATGGCCTTTTAAAGAAGAAAGCCGCAGACCACGTGGTGGCTATTGGAGGGCTAGATGAGGCGTTGGCAGTGGTGTTTTCGTACTTGTTGCGGCCGGTAAATGGACGCAGGATTTTATGGCTGAGGACAATTTACACGAAAGAGAAGGCATATCGGCTAAGTAAAGTGGCGAGGCTCATTTTGCTGAAGTTTGAGATTTTTGTCGTTAAGAATTTTTTCGATCTTGTGATCGCCAACGGAGAAGACACTGCCGAATTCTATCGAGGCCTTGGTGTTGACTGCATTGTTATCAACAATGGTATTGAGATAGAACGGTGGGATAAGATATCGATTTCCCCGTCGAAGCGCACTCGGATTGCATTTATCGGTCGACTGGCTGAGGTAAAGGGAATTAAGTCTTTCTTTACGTCCGTAGAGATGCTTGCTTCAGAGCCGCGGTTCAAGGAGTTTGAGTTCCACGTTGTAGGTGACGGACCGTTTAGAGAGGAAGCCGAGCGCTTGCAAAGTGGAGGTCTTCTGAAATATCACGGCGCTTTGGCTAACGATGCTATTCCGGCATTCGTTGCCAATATGGATTGTTGTGTTGCTCTCACTTTTTTAACCGATTCCATCGGCGGTGGAGGGGTTTCAAATGCATTGGTTGAGCAAATGGCAGCCGGTCAGGCAATTGTCGCATGGGATAACGGCATATTTCGGAAAACGTTGACGCAAGGGAGTGCGTACTTTGTGCCCCAGGGAAATGTTGAGCAACTGGTGCAATCGTATTTGAATATCCGCGCGAATCCGGAGGTTGCTAAATTGAAAAGTGAAATGGCAAAGGCGGCGAGTAAAGGATACTCCATCGTGAACCATGTTCGGAAGTTTTTCAATTCTCTTGAAGGCTCTGCGAAAGTAGATTCGTGAAGATCTTGCTTTTGATTACGGGTCTGGGAATAGGCGGGGCTGAGAAGGTCGTGTGCGCCCTTGCCGACGCGTTGATAATGAAGGGGTACGAAGTCATGCTCGTGTACATTACTGGGCCAGCACTAACTTTGCCTTCGAATCCGGCGGTTAAAGTGGAAAATCTCGGCATGGTGTCGAAGTTTGGCGTGATCGCTGCTTTTGCTAAGCTTCGAAGATTAATTCGTATATTCAGGCCCGATGTCGTCCATAGCCACATGATCCACGCAAATGTTCTTGCGCGCCTTGTTAGGCTTATTACATCGATTCCGCTGCTCGTGTCGACTGCACATAATTCTTATGAGGGCGGGCGCTTGCGAACGCTGGCATATCGATGGACAGACTCTCTTCCTGATATTTCGACTAATGTTAGCGTGGAGGCTGTTAATTCGTTTTTAAAGATTAGAGCAACGGCACCAGGTCGCATGATTCCAATCCATAACGGAATTTCGACTTCGGATTTCTCGTATTGCGATATTGGCAGGCGTAGAGTTCGTGAGAGTCTAGGGGTTAAAGATAATTGCGAATTGATTCTGGCCGTCGGACGTCTTCATGAGGCAAAGGATTATCCCAATCTCTTTCAGGCGCTATCTCGCCTCCGGTCTAAGGGACTTTCGTTCGTACTGTGTATTGCCGGCGATGGGCCGCTTCGCGGTGCATTTCAGATGTTAATTTCAGATTTGAATCTTTCTGAGCACATTAGATTTTTAGGTATTAGATATGATGTAGCGGATCTGATGTCTGCTGCAGATGTATTCGTTCTGTCTTCGGCTTGGGAGGGCTTTGGGTTGGTCGTCGCCGAAGCGATGGCGTGTGAACGTGTCGTCGTCGCGACAGACTGTGGTGGGGTGCGGGAAGTTTTGGGGGAAGCGGGCTTTCTAGTGCCTCCTCGCAATCCTGTTGCTTTGGCAGACGCGTTAGCGACGGCTCTCCAGCTGCCATTCGAGGAGCGTACTGCCGTTGGAGTCGCCGCCCGGAAGCGAGTGATGGAGCGGTATTCGTTGAATATATCCGCCCAAAATTGGACGAGGATTTACGGGGGCGTTTTTGACTTTTCTTACGCGCGAGGCAAATGAAGATTGTCGAAATTACTGGGCGTGCCTTGATTGCGACCATTGCGCCAGAAATGCATGCGATAGTCTTTGAATGTCAGTCTCGCTATTCGTCTGAATTCGTGGCTAAAAACGGGGATTGAGTTTGGCTTGATTGATTGCCTAGTTCCACTGCGCGATGTGTCTGCTTTGGTACGCTTCATGCGCGACGCAGGTTGTACGTCCGATCGAACGCTTTGACAGATGGGCGAGCAAGACAACACGCGCATTGAGCGTCGGTTCAAGCGGTCAGAGCATTGGAAACGCGTGCTGCAGTTTTATCAAAACCTTTTGGGTGTCTACAAGTGAGCCGATGCATGAATTCGTCTATATTAATCACTGGCGGTGCGGGTTACATCGGCTCGCATACTACGTTGGCGCTACTTCAGGCCGGGCATGAGGTAGTGGTGCTTGATAACCTTAGCAATAGTTCACGGGAATCCTTGACACGGGTTGCGCAGTTGGCGGGTAGGGCGCCGCAGTTTGTGGAGGGTGATATCTGTGATGCAAAGCTATTGCAGAGCGTATTTGCGAGACAACCCATCCAGGCGGTATTGCATTTTGCTGGTCTCAAGGCCGTGGGCGAGAGTGCGCTGAAGCCACTGGCGTACTACCGAAATAATGTATCCGGCACATTGCAACTCTGCCAAGCCATGGGGGACGCGGGAATATATCATTTAGTATTCAGCTCCTCTGCAACGGTATATGGCGAACCAAGCCTCGTGCCCATTGGCGAGAATTGCCCCGTTGGCATTCCAACGAATCCTTATGGGCGGTCCAAGTTGATGGCGGAGGAGCTGTTGCAGGACTTGGCCCGGTCTGACAATCGCTGGCGCATTGCGGTACTGCGCTACTTTAACCCCGTAGGCGCTCACCCCAGCGGATTGATCGGCGAAGATCCTCGCGGCATTCCAAATAATCTGTTGCCGTACATCAGCCAAGTGGCAGTTGGCAAGCTGAAGGAGCTTGCGGTATTTGGCGACGACTACTCAACGCCCGACGGCACCGGTGTCCGCGACTACATCCATGTAGTTGATTTGGCGAATGGGCATTTGCGCGCGCTTGAAGCCCTCGAACGCAGACCTGGACTGGGAGTTTGGAACTTGGGGGCTGGTCGCGGCTATAGCGTGTTTGAGATGATTCGTGCTTTTGAGAAGGCAAGCGGGCTATCCGTACCCTACATAATCGCGCCTCGCCGTGCTGGCGATGTTGCCGAATGCTGGGCCGATGCGGCTAAGGCTGAGAAGGAGTTGGGTTGGAATGTTAAGCATCAATTGAGCGACATGATGAACGATGCGTGGCGCTGGCAGTCACTAAATCCCGACGGATATCGTAGCGCAAACGATTTGGATAATATCGTATGAGGCAATTCTAACGGTGCGTATATTAATAATTATTACTCGCGGTGAATTGGGAGGGGCGCAGACCCATGTTCTTGAGCTTTGCCGAGCGATGCGCAAGAAAATTGATTTCCTGGTCTTAATCGGCGGTAAAGAGCGATCTATGTTGGAAGATCGACTTTGCGAGATGAGCGTAGACGTATGCCGGGTGGATTCTTTGAGTAATTCACTTTCGCCTGGAAGGATTCTTGCTGGAATAGTCAGCATTCGTAAGAAAATCTACGAATGGCGGCCAGATATTGTGCATGTGCACAGCGCAGTAGCCAGCGTTGTCGGGCGCCTTGCTGGTTGGATTGCCGAAGTACCCGTTGTTTACACTGTACACGGATTTGGGTTTAAGCCTGAGGTGCCATTGCTTCAACGTAGTGCTGCATTTGTTGCTGAGCAACTTCTGGCGCCGTTGGCGGCGCGAGTTATTTGTGTTTCTAGATTTGAATTTGATTTGGCGAAACGCCTTTTAGTAAAAGATAGAAGGTTGGCAGTAATTTCGAACGGTATAAGTGACACCTTATTTTGTGCAAATCCTGGTGCAGAACCGTTGACATTTATCATGGTTGCTCGCATGGATGCACCCAAGCGACAGGATATATTTACAAAAGCAATCGTTATTCTTCGAGAAAGAGGTGTCACTCTGCCTCGTGTCATATTGGCAGGCGGCGGTCCATTGTTGGAGGACGTTAGGGAATTCTGTGCACGCCATGATCTAAATAACATCGAAACACCGGGTGATTTGGACACGATATCGGAGAGATTGGCTGCTTCTCAGGTTTTCGTGTTGCTCTCAGATCACGAAGGACAGCCAATTTCGATCATTGAGGCGATGCGCGCGGGGTTGCCGATAATTGCAAGCAATCTTCCCGGGATTCGTGGTCAAGTTACGCACGGGGTAGAGGGGCTCTTAACGAGTAATTCTGTGGAAGATGTAGCCGACCGTATGGAGGAACTTATCGGATCTGCCGAGAAGCGGATCTGCATGGGCAGAGCCGCAAGAAGACGTTACGAATCAGAATTTGGTTCCGAAATAATGGCGCTAAAGGTTGTGGAAGTTTATTCGGATGTTATTGGGCGCTCCCAAGTAGCCTAACCAAGCGTAGGTTTGTATGAGTGAAATATTGATAACCGGAGCCACTGGCTTTGTTGGTGCGGCGCTACTTAGTCGACTGTGTTTGGAGGGCCACGAACTTACCGCTGTCGTGCGGCAGCGGAGCCTGAATTTGCCGCTGCGCGTCAAGAGTGTTGTTGTTGGGAATATCGACGGCGGCACATATTGGGGTGAGGCTTTGTATCGCCAAGATGTCGTGGTTCACTGTGCCGCGCGTGTACACGTTATGAGGGAAGATGAGTCAGATCCTTTAATGGCGTTTCGTTTGACAAACTTGCGTGGTACCTTGAATCTCGCTCGTCAAGCGGCAAAGGCAGGAGTACGAAGATTTATATTCATTAGTTCAATTGGAGTTAATGGATCTGAGACGTTTGATACCCCGTTCTCGGCGGAAACCGAAGCGGCGCCGCATTCATCTTACGCAATTTCAAAACATGAGGCAGAGATCGGTCTGAGGGAAATTGCGGAGCACACCGGGCTAGAGGTTGTTATTGTCCGGCCGCCGCTAGTGTACGGGCCATCTGCCCCGGGTAATTTTGCAACGCTGGTGCGTTGGCTCCAATCTACGTATCCAATTCCATTGGGAGCGGTTAAAAATCGCCGAAGTTATGTGTCTTTGGACAATTTAGTGGATTTGCTTGCCACGTGCGTTCATCACCCGTTGGCCGCAGATCAAATCTTTTTAGTTTCGGATGGAGAAGACTTATCTATTGCCGAGCTGCTCAGGCGGATGGGCAGTTCGCTCGGCAAGCCGGCTCGGTTAATCCCTGTTCCGCCTTCGTTGCTTAAGGTAGGCGCAAAGATGATTGGCAAGCCTGAACTGGCGCAGCGCCTGTGTGGTTCCTTGCAAGTAGATATCGCCAAGACGAGACGACTGCTGAGTTGGACGCCACCGGTCTCGGTGCATGAAGGTCTAAGAAGAGCTGCAGAGGGCTACTTGCGTGAAGCGTCTGTTTGATCTCCTGCTTGCACTTGGCGCAGCAGCCGTGTTGCTTGTGCCAGTGGTAGGTGTCGCATTGGCTGTCCGCCTGACTTCCCGCGGCCCAGCGCTCTACTGGTCCGACCGCGTAGGGAGCAACAACCGAATCTTCAAGATGCCCAAGTTCCGCAGCATGCGTGTTGGCACGCCGGCTGTAGCTTCACACATGCTGATTGATCCCAAGGCTCACTTGACGCCCATCGGCGGATTCCTGAGAAAGACTAGCTTGGACGAGTTGCCGCAACTCTGGAGCATCCTGAGCGGACACATGAGCTTCGTGGGACCACGTCCGGCATTGTTCAACCAACACGACCTCATCGAGCTGCGCACGCAACACGGCGTCCACGAACTCGTGCCGGGTCTGACGGGTTGGGCACAAGTCAACGGCCGGGATGAGCTTGCGATTCCCAAGAAGGTGGAACTGGACGTCGAGTACCTGGAGCGTCGATCCCTTTGGTTCGACTTCCGAATCCTCTGGCTCACTTTCGTGAAGGTCCTGAAGCGAGACGGGGTGTCCCATTGACACGTGGCTACGGGTCGCCCGTGGTCGGGCGAGTTTCGTCGGCGAGCTCGGCATTCGTTCACGGAGGCGTTACCTCGACAAGGCCAACTCTCTCAAATGAATATTTCATAATGCTTCAAACGTATCATTTCGTACTATGATTGCTCATGCATCTCATCTGAGCGATCGAGTGAGTCGAGGCGGTCAGTGATCCCGAACAACAACAAGATTCACGTGCACTCATTCAAGAGAGAAGGCCAATGACGGCAGCAGCATTGGCCAGAGAAAAGTTCACCCGCCTGGGCTTCTGGGTCTGTGTGCTGACGGCGCTGGTCCTGGCGCTCATGCCGGTGTTGCCGCCACAGATGCCCACCACGGGGTGGGACAAGAGCAACCACCTGATTACCTTCGCGATCCTCGGGTTGCTGGGGCGTGCGGCGTATCGCGAACGCATCTTGATGGTGTTCCTGGGTCTGTTTGCCTACGGCGGACTGATCGAGGTGCTTCAGTCATTCACGCCCCAGAGGCTCGCCGAGTGGGGCGATTGGTTGGCGGATGGCGTGGGGCTGGCGGTCGCCTTTGCCGCAGGTTGGGCGCTGGATTGGCGGCCGCTGCAGCGGTCCGCGGGGCCCATGCTCGCGCTGCCGCGCACCGCCAAGCGCGTCGTTGCGCTCGGGGTCGATGCTTGCCTTTGCGTCTTCACGGTCTGGCTGGCGCTGTCGTTGCGGCTCGAAGGCTGGGTCACGCTGTCGGGCGCCTATTGGTGGGCGGTCGCTGGTGCGCTGGTCCTGGCGTTGCCCGTGTTCGTCGTGTTCGGCTTGTACCGCGCCATCTTTCGCTATGGCGGCGGCGCGGCGCTGACGGCGGTATGGCACGCATCGGTGATCTATGGCGTGCTGTATGGCGTGGCGTTCACGGTCGTCGGAGTGGACGGCGTGCCGCGCACGGTCGGGATGATCCAGCCGCCGTTGCTGCTGGTTGCGGTCGGAGCGGCGCGAGCCCTTGCGCGTTTTTGGCTGGGCGACAGCTACCGCAGTCTGATTTCTCGCAGCACGCTGCCCAAGGTCTTGGTCTACGGCGCAGGCTCGGCGGGGCAGCAACTGTCGGCGGCCCTTTCGCACAACCCCGAGATGCAGGTGATCGGGTTCCTGGACGACGACCGTCGGCTGCACGGCGGGATGATCCGCGGGTTGCCCATCTACAGTCCGACAGTCCTTCAGAACCGCGTGCGTTCCCTGGAGGTCGGCATGATCTTGCTGGCAATTCCCTCGGCGCCGCGCAAGCGCCGCAACGAGATCCTGGACTCGCTGCTCAAGGTGCATGTGGCAGTGCGCACCTTGCCGGGCCTGATGGATCTGGCCCATGGCCGCGTGCAGACCAGCGACTTGCGCGACCTGGAAATCGAAGACTTGTTGGGCCGCGATGCAGTCCCGCCCAACCAGATCCTGCTGGGCAAGAATATTTGCGGCAAGGTAGTGCTGGTGACGGGAGCCGGAGGCTCCATCGGCAGCGAACTGTGCCGCCAGATCGTCCGGGCGATGCCCCACACCCTCTTGTTGGTGGAGCGAAGCGAATTTGCGCTGTACGCCCTTCACGGCGAACTGCTGCATCAGTTGGCCGGCGAGGATGGCCAGGAGGTGCCCGCGATGCGCGTTGTTCCTCTGCTGGCATCGGTGCGCGACGAGCAGCGCATGCGCGAAATCATGGCTGCCTGGCGTCCTGACACCGTGTACCACGCGGCCGCCTACAAGCACGTGCCTCTGGTGGAGCACAACGCGGCCGAGGGCGTGAAGAACAACGTGCTTGGCACCCTGGTCACGGCGCGGGTGGCGGCCGATCATGGCGTGAGAGATTTCGTGCTGGTCAGCACCGACAAGGCGGTTCGGCCTACCAATGTCATGGGAACCAGCAAGCGTCTGGCCGAGATGGTCTTGCAGGCCTTGGCGGAAGAGGCGGCCACGAAACCGGGCGGCACGCGGTTCTGCATGGTGCGCTTCGGCAATGTGCTGGGGTCGTCAGGTTCGGTGGTGCCGCTGTTCCGCCAGCAGATCAAGCAGGGCGGGCCGATCACGCTGACGCACGCCGACGTGACGCGCTACTTCATGACCATTCCTGAAGCCGCGCAACTGGTCATCCAGGCTGGCGCCATGGCAAGCGGCGGCGACGTGTTCGTGCTCGACATGGGCGAGCCGGTGAAGATCATCGATCTCGCGCGCCGCATGGTGGAGCTCTCGGGCCGGACGGTGTGCGACGCCGCGAACCCCGAAGGTGACATCGAGATCCGCGTCACGGGGATGCGTCCGGGCGAGAAGCTCTACGAAGAATTGCTCATCGGTGACAACCCCCTGCCAACGCATCACCCGCGCATCATGAAAGCGCACGAGGACTTCCTGCCTTGGGACGAATTGGCCCTGCGCCTGCAGGCCCTAACGGATGCGCTGGACTCGAACGATGTCCCGGCGATTCGCGAACTGCTTCAGCAAGTGGTGCTCGGATACCGCCCTGAAGGTGAGCTCGTCGATTGGGTGCACCTGGAGCAAAGGGTGGAAGCCGTGGCGTGATGGCCAGGGTAGACGTTCAGCGCTGAAACGGCGGCGCCCCTCGCGCCTTCCGAATCAGCAGCCCAGGCAGCCGAAGCACGAACTCCAGCATCAGCCGCGTGTGCATCCAGGTCAGCAGCACGTTGTCCCGCAAATAGTGAAAGTGTGAGACCCCACCTTCTTCCGGAGTGAGGTACTTCACCGGCGCATCAATGTTGATCGGCCTGACGCCACGCCAGGCCAGACGCACGACCGCCTCGGTGTCGAAGTCGAAGCGGCGCATCCATGGCTGACGCGCCATGATGGCGATCAGAGCCGCCACCGGATACACGCGAAATCCGTAGAGCGAGTCACCGATCCCGGCGAACAGTGTTTCGAGCTGGGTCCAGCCGTTCGAGACGCGCCGGCCGCGCACTCGCAACATCGGAGCGCTGGCATCGAACAGGGGACGACCCAGCACCATGGCTTCTGGCCGGGCCTGCGAAGCTCGCATGAAGGCCGGGATCAGGTCCGCCGGATGCTGGCCGTCGGAATCCATCGTCAGCGCGTGCGTGAAGCCCGCCTCCTGCGCCGCACGCAGACCGTGCAGCACGGCAGCACCTTTGCCTTGGTTCTCGGGCAGTACCCAGACGCGAAGACCTGGATCCGATGCGGCCATCTGCTGAAGCCGCTCGCCGGTTCCGTCCGTGCTGCCGTCGACCACCACCCACACCGGGCTCCATTGCGCACGCGCCGCGCTGACCGTCGAGAACAGGCGTTCGCCCGTGTTGTAGCTGGGGATCAGGACAAGGTGGGTGCGCGAGACGTCTGGCATGCGGGCTGCGCGTCGGGGGCGCGCTGTTCCATGGATTGGCGGAAGTATTGTTCTATCTGCCGCAGCAGCGCGTGACTGTCCGGCGTCGGTGCAAAGCGCTGTCCCAGCCTCAGCGTGAAGACGATCGGGAAGGGCGGCACGCGCCACAGCGGCCAGCCCTTGGCGAGATAGGGGGAATCGGTGTCGATGAAGACCGTCTGGATCGGTGCCTGCGATAGCTTGGCGATCAGCGTCACGCCGGGCCGGAAGGCATTGAGCGGCGGCGTCACGGTCCGGGTGCCCTCGGGGAAGATCACCAACTGACCGCCGTTCTTCAGGTCGTCGACCGCGAGCCGCACCATCGTGCGAGCCGAGTCGTTGCGGATGTAGCGCGCCAGCCGTGCGCCTGCGCCTAGGAAGATATTCCGCATCAGGTCCGCCTTCATGATGCAGGCGCTGCGCGGCAGGCGTGCCACCAGCATCAGCGCATCGAGCATCGTCGGATGGTTCGCGACGAAGATCAGGCCGCGCTCGTCGCGCAACGCGTCGAGGCAACTGGCGTCGATGCGCATCATCCCGCTGGCCGAAGCGGCCGCCCAGAAGAAGCGATAGGCCCGCGCAATGACGCTCCGGCCAAGCTTGCGCGCCGTCTCGGCCGGCAGCACCGGGTAGAGCAGCATCGCGATCAGGTTCCAGGCAAGCGATATCGTCCCCAACAGCGCCAGCAGCGCGTAGAGGGGCAATGCGAAGAGCACGGAGAGCCCCAGAGGAGGCGGCCGGTTCGTCATCGAACGCTCGCGTTCTCAGGCATGCAATGCGCCGCTGGCGACGGCATGGGCTTCGATCTCCACCAGCAGATCCTGGCGGCAGATGTCCGCTTCGAGGTAGACCGCGTGGCTTAGCGTATAGGCCGCGGGACCCAGCGCCGCTTCGAGCACCTGGCGCACGAGCGGTGCATCGGCGACATGGCGGACGTAGACCACGCAATCCAGCCTGGCCAGGTCGAAGCGAGCAGTGGTGCGTTCATTGGCCGCCGCAATCACCGCCTCCAGGTTGCGAAGCGTTTCCTGCGTCTGCGTGATCACCTCGCCGACATGCACCGTCTCGTGCCCGACGATGCTTGCCGTGCCGGAGATGAAGAGCGCCACGTCACCGCCGCCAAGCTCCGCGAGCGCGGCGCGCGAGAAGGTCGGCGCGCGCGGACCATAAGCCGGCGGATAGCGGTAGGCCGAGACCTGCCGCGGGTTTTCAATGGGCAGCGGCGGGACGCGCCCCGCCAGGAAGCGAATACACAGTGCCCCTTGATGAATGCCAAGCGCGCAAGCCGCGGGCGCCCCTTCGAACGCCGCCTGTCCCGCTTCGACAAAAGCATCCTGCCGCCCGAGATTGAACTGCCGGTAGCGTTCGAGCCCGCCGCCGTCACCGTTGATCTGCGGCAGGTAGTTCCACACGCGCAGCAGGTGCGCGCAACCGGTTTGCTCCAGCGAAGCGAATAGATCGCGGTAAGCCCGCTGCGCGAGCGCGGCAAGCCCCTGTTTCTCGACCGACTCGTCGAGGTCGATGGCGCCGAGCATCCAGTGCCCGTCGCAGCGCCAGCGCACGACGCCTGTGGTGCCGGACTCGACGTGCTCGCTGGCGTGCCACACGTCCGCCATCGCACCCGCTTCGGACAGTACCCGCGCATTCACGGTGGGCATCCATGCAAGGTCGTCGGGCGTGCCATAGCCCAGCGCGCCGAAGGGCGACTGGCCGGTGGCGGCCACGGCAAGGCTTTCGGGCAAGGACAGGCGCTCGACGCGCAGGGGCGGCGCCCCGAGAGGAACGCGCGCGGTCACTTGGCCTCGACGATGTTTTCGCCCGCGAGCGGGCCCAGGTCGCCACCGATCATGACCACTCCGCACGCATCGGCAGGAGGTGTGGAGGGTTCAGGTGCTGTTGTAGGAATATTCATGCGCATTGGCGGGGTTGATCTTGAAGGCACCCGAGGCGCACGTTCGTGGCGCATCAGCGCGGGATTATCCCAAAAAGGCACTTGTGCTCCTGTCAGACGACCCCGGTCGTTGTGCGCGCCGGACAGTAAACTCGCAGCTTGCTTTTGAAAACACAAGACTGCGAGAAACAGAGCCATGGCCGGACACAGCAAATGGGCGAATATTCAGCACCGGAAGGGCCGCCAGGACGAAAAACGCGGAAAGCTGTGGACCCGCGCGATCCGTGAAATCATGGTGGCCGCGCGCACTGGCGGCGGCGATCTCGGCGCCAATCCGCGGCTGCGGCTGGCGGTCGAAAAGGCCAAGGCGGTCAATCTGCCGGCCGACACCGTCAAGCGCAACATCGACAAGGCCACCGGCAACCTCGAAGGCGTCAACTACGAGGAAATCCGCTACGAGGGCTACGGCATCGGCGGCGCGGCCATCATCGTCGACACCATGACCGACAACCGCGTGCGCACCGTCGCAGAGGTGCGCCACGCATTTTCCAAGCACGGCGGCAACATGGGCACCGAAGGATCGGTCGCCTTCCAGTTCAAGCACTGCGGGCAATTCGTTTTCGCGCCGGGCACGAGCGAAGACAAGGTGATGGAAGTGGCATTGGACGCCGGTGCCGAAGACGTCGTCACCGACGACGACGGTGCGATCGAAGTCCTCACGGCAGTCGCCGACTTCGAGGCCGTCAAGAACGCGCTCGAGGCAGCGGGCCTCAAGCCCGAGGTGGCCGAAGTCACGATGCGGGCCGAAAACACCATCGATCTGGCCGGCGAAGACGCTGCCCGTATGCAAAAGCTGCTCGACGTCCTGGAAGACCTCGACGACGTGCAGGATGTCTATCACAACGCTGCGCTGTCCGAATGACGGAAGCGCGAACGAAAGCCTGCGAATGAAGGTATTGGTCATTGGGGGAGGCGGCCGCGAGCACGCGTTGGCGTGGCGGCTGTCGCAGTCCGATCGGATCGGCAGGGTCTACGTGGCGCCGGGCAATGGCGGCACGCGCTCGGATACTCGCTACGAGTGTGTCGACATCTCGGAGCCCGCCGCGCTGCGCGCCTGGGCCCAGAAGGAAAAGATCGCGCTGACCGTGGTCGGCCCCGAGGCGCCCCTGGCCGCGGGCGTGGTCGACGAGTTCCGCGCGCATGGCCTGCGAATCTTCGGGCCGACCAAGGCCGCCGCGCAACTGGAAAGCTCCAAGGCCTTCTCGAAGGCCTTCATGAAGCGCCACAACATCCCGACTGCCGAGTACGAGGCCTTCACCGACGCCGCGGCGGCCCACGCCTACGTCGATGCCAAGGGCGCGCCGATCGTCATCAAGGCCGATGGTCTGGCCGCCGGCAAGGGCGTCGTCGTCGCGACCACGCTCGAGGAGGCGCACGAGGCGATCGATTTCATGCTGCTGGACAACAAGTTCGGCGTGTCCCACAACGAAGGCGGCGCCCGCGTCGTCATCGAGGAATTCCTGCAGGGCGAGGAAGCCAGCTTCATCGTGCTGTGCGACGGCCAGAACGTGACCGCGCTCGCCACCAGCCAGGACCACAAGCGCCTGCTCGACGGCGACGAAGGTCCGAACACGGGCGGCATGGGCGCATATTCGCCGGCGCCGGTCGTCACGGCCGAGGTGCATGCGCGCGCCATGCGCGAAATCATCCTGCCGACGATCCGTGGCATGGAAAAGGACGGGATTCCCTACACGGGCTTTCTCTACGCCGGGCTCATGATCGACGCCGCCGGCCATCCGAAGACGCTCGAATTCAACTGCCGCATGGGCGACCCCGAGACGCAGCCGATCATGTTGCGCCTCAAGTCCGACCTGTTCGAAGTGTTCTGGCATGCGACCGACGGCACGCTCGACCAGGTCGAACTCGAATGGGATCGCCGCGTCGCGCTCGGCGTGGTGATGGCGGCGCACGGCTATCCGCTCGACCCGCGCAAGGGCGATCGCATCATCGGCATCCCGCCGGAGGCACCCGATGCCGTCGTCTTCCACGCAGGCACGACGCTCGAAGGCGGAGAGCTCAAGACCAGTGGCGGACGCGTGCTCTGCGTGACCGTGCTGGCCGACAGCGTCAAGCAGGCGCAGCAGCGGGCTTACGCCGTCGCGGCGCGCATCCAGTTCGATGGTGCGCAATACCGCAAGGACATCGGGCACCGCGCGGTCCACGCGCGCGGTTCGCACGCCTGATGCAGACCCTGCCTGGAACCAGGCCGGAAGAAGTCGGCGACTACCTGCGGGCGCTGCAGCAACGCATCGTCGAAGCCATCGAGGCGGCCGATGGCAGCCAGTGCGTTCGCGACGAGTGGCGCAAGGAGCCGGGCGAACCGCTGCAGGGCAGCGGGCTGACGTGCATTCTCGAAGGCGGCGCGCTGTTCGAGCGCGCCGGCTGCGGCTTTTCGCAGGTGCGCGGCCCCAAGCTGCCGCCCTCGGCGACGCAGCACCGGCCTGAACTCGCCGGTGCGCCTTTTCAGGCCATGGGCGTTTCGCTGGTGTTTCATCCGCGCAATCCGTACGTGCCTACCGTTCACATGAACGTGCGGATGCTGGCGGCGCTGCCCCAGGATGCGGAGCCCGTGTGCTGGTTCGGCGGCGGTATGGACCTCACGCCGTATTACGGCTTCGAGGATGACGCCGTGCATTTCCACCGGACTTGCCGCGACGCGCTTGCGCCTTTCGGCGACGACAAATATCCGCGCTTCAAGCAGTGGTGTGACGAGTATTTCTTTCTCAAACATCGGAACGAGCAACGCGGCGTGGGCGGCATCTTCTTCGACGACTTCTCCGAGCCCGGTTTCGAGCAGAGCTTTGCCATGCTGCGCTCGGTTGGCGATGCGTTCCTGCCGGCTTACCTGCCCATAGTGGAACGGCGTCGCGACACGGTGTACGGCGAACGCGAGCGCGAATTCCAGCTCTACCGGCGCGGGCGCTACGTCGAATTCAACCTGGTGTGGGACCGCGGCACGCATTTCGGGCTGCAGTCGGGCGGGCGCACCGAATCGATCCTGTTGTCCATGCCCCCGCTCGCCAGTTGGGCCTATCGCAAGGAGGCCGAGCCGGGCAGCGCGGAGGCAGCGCTGTACAGCAACTTCATCGTGCGGCGCGAATGGCTCTGAGCAAGCCGCGTGTGGGTGTCTTCGGCGGCGCTTTCGACCCGCCTCACAACGCACACGTGGCGCTGGCCCAGGAAGCGCTGGTGCAGCTCGATCTGGCCGAACTGCGCATCTTTCCGACAGGGCAGGCATGGCACAAGGACCGTGCGCTGAGTGCGGCGGATGATCGCCTCGCGATGGCGCGGCTGGCCTTCGAAGGACTCGCGAATACGGTGGTCGATGCGCGTGAAATCTTGCGTCCCGGTCCCACGTACACGCTCGACACCCTGCGAGAACTGCAACGCGGGCAGCCTGCCGCGCAACTGGTGCTGATCATGGGGGCGGACCAGGCGTCGTCGCTGCCGCGCTGGCACGGTTGGGAGGAGATTCTCTCGACCGCTATAATTTCCGTAGCATTTCGTGCAACATCCACGGGCTCTGCAGGTCCATTCGATCCCAAGACTCTGCCATCCGCGCCTTCCGGCGCGCGATTCGAAAAGCTCGAACTTCAGCCGATGGACACCAGCGCGACCGACATCCGGGCGCGCGCCGCGCGTGGCGAAGACCTTCGCGGTCTGGTTCCGGCGGCGGTTGCACGCTATATTGAACAACACCACCTCTACCGATCCGCCTGATGACCACTGAAGCCGCCGCCAAGAAAGACACCCAGAAACTCCAGAGAGCCATCATCGATGGCCTCGAGGACGTCAAGGCGCAGGACATACAGGTTTTCGACACTGAGCATCTCTCCCCGCTGTTCGAGCGCGTGATCGTCGCTTCGGGCACTTCCAACCGCCAGACCAAGGCACTCGCGGCCAGCGTGCGGGACGCGGTGCGGGAGGCGGGCTTCAACAAGCCGAGGGTGGAGGGCGAGGCCAACGGCGAGTGGATCATCGTGGACTGCGGCGCCGCGGTGGCGCACATCATGCAGCCGGCCATCCGCCAGTACTACCACCTCGAGGAAATCTGGGGCGACAAGCCCGTGCGGACCAAGCTGGGCGCGACAAAGCCCACCATCGCCAAGGCTACCGAAGAGAAGGCGCCGGCTGCTGCGAAGAGCAGTACCTCCCTGCGTCGCTCGAGCGCTGCGAAAACGGCGATCCGTGCCGCGGAGCAGGCAGCCAAGGAGCAGAAGCAGAAGCCGGCTGCCAGGAAGACCGCGGCCAAGAAGGCAGGACCCAAGCCTGTGAAGACCGTAGTCGTGAACAAGGCGCCCGCCAAGAAGGCCGCGGCGAAGAAGGCCGCCCCCGCTGCCAAGAAGGTCGCGCGCAAGACCGCCTCCGCAAGATCATGAAGCTGCTGGTGGTCGCAGTCGGGCAGCGCATGCCCGACTGGGCGCAGACCGCCTGGGACGACTACGCCAAGCGCTTCCCGCCCGAACTTAAGCTCGAACTGCGCGCCGTCAAGACCGAGCCGCGTGGCTCCAAGACGCTCGAAACACTCTACGCCGCCGAACGCGAGCGGATCGAAGCCGCCATCGCCAAAGGCATGCGCATCGTCGCCCTCGACGAGCGCGGAACCGCACTTACCACCAAGGCGCTCGCTGCGCGGCTGCAAGCCTGGCAGGGCGAGGGCGATGACGTCGCGCTGGTGATCGGCGGTCCCGACGGCCTGGATCCCGCATTCAAGGCGGCAGCCCACGAACGCATCCGGCTCTCCGACCTGACCCTGCCGCATGCGATGGCCCGGGTGCTGCTGGTGGAGCAGCTGTACCGCGCGTGGTCGGTCAACGCCGGACATCCCTATCACCGCGAATGAGCAGTTCAGATTTCATTTACCTGGCGTCGCAAAGTCCACGCCGCGCGCAATTGCTGGGGCAGCTCGGCGTTCGACACGAACTGCTGCTGGCCGCGCCCGATGAGGATGCGGAGGCGCTGGAGGCCGTGCTGCACGGTGAGTCGCCGACCGCGTATGTGCAGCGGGTCACCGCGCTCAAGCTCGACGCGGCCGTGGCAAGGCACGGACGGCTGGGCTTGCCCGCGGCGCCCATCCTTTGCGCGGACACCACCGTCGCCATTGGCCGCACCATCCTCGGCAAGCCTGAGGACGAGCGCGATGCCGAGCGCATGCTGGAAATGCTCTGCGGCCGTACCCACCGCGTGATGACCGCCATTGCGCTGCAGAACGGCGCGCGGCGCCACGCAGCACTCAATGTCTCGCACGTGCGCTTTGCCTCGGTCGAGAAGCAGCTGATCGCTCAATACGTCGCCAGCGGCGAGCCAACCGGCAAGGCGGGCGCCTATGCCATTCAGGGGCGGGCGGCCGCGTTCATCGAACACATCAGCGGCTCGCATTCGGGCATCATGGGACTTCCGATGTTCGAGACCGCCCAGTTGCTGCGCCAGGCGGGCTTCAGGCTTTAAAACAAATGCAAGACATCCTGATCAACTGGTCCCCGCAGGAGACCCGAGTGGCGCTGGTCGAGCACGGCGCGGTGCAGGAGCTCCATTTGGAGCGCACGCTGGAGCGCGGGCTGGTCGGCAATATCTACCTCGGCAAGGTGTCGCGGGTGCTTCCCGGGATGCAGTCGGCGTTCATCGACATCGGGCTCGACCGCACGGCTTTCCTGCACGTCGCCGACATCGTCGCGCCGTTCACGCCCGGATCGCGGCCGAGCTCTCCTGCGCCGGAGCGCGACCATCGCAACGGCGGCGCGATGGTGCCCATCGAGAAGCAGGTCTTCGAAGGGCAGTCGTTGCTGGTCCAGGTGATCAAGGACCCGATCGGGACCAAGGGCGCACGCCTCTCGACGCAGATCAGCATCGCGGGACGGCTGCTCGTTTTCCTGCCGCAGGACAACCACGTGGGCGTGTCCCAGAAGATCCCGCCCGATCTGCGCGACGCGCTGCGCACGCGCATGCAGGTGCTCATAGAGGCCGCCGCCGCGGCCGACAGCGGCGGCGTGGTGCCGGCGAACACGGGTGGCTTCATCCTGCGCACCAACGGCGAGGATTCGAGCGACGCCGAACTGGCCGAGGACATCGCCTACCTGCGCAAGATGTGGTCGCGCATTCGCGAACTCTCGTCGCGCATGCCACCCATGTCGCTGCTGCACCAGGACTTGAGCCTGCTGCAGCGGGTGCTGCGCGACATGACCAGCGAGGACACGCAGACGATCCGCATCGACTCGCGCGAGCAGTTCGATTCGCTGCTCAAGTTCGGGCTCGAATTCATGCCGCAGGCGGCCGGCAAGTTGCAGCTCTACAAGGGCGAGCGGCCGATCTTCGACCTCTATTCGATCGACGAGGAGATCGCGAAGGCGCTGGGCCGCCGTGTCGACCTGAAGTCGGGCGGCTACCTCGTGGTGGATCAGACCGAAGCGCTGACCACGGTCGACGTGAACACCGGCGGGTTTGTCGGCGCGCGCAATTTCGACGACACCATCTTCAAGACCAACCTGGAAGCCGCGCAGGCCATTGCGCGCCAGTTGCGGCTGCGCAATCTGGGCGGAATCATCATCGTCGATTTCATCGACATGGCGCGCGACGACCACCGTGAACAGGTGCTGGCGGAGTTTCGCAAGCAGCTCGCCCGCGATCGCGTCAAGACCACGGCCGGCGGCTTCTCGCAGCTGGGGCTGGTCGAGATGACGCGCAAGCGCACTCGCGAATCCCTGGCGCACATGCTGTGCGAGCCTTGCCTGGCCTGCGCAGGGCAGGGCATCGTGAAGACGGCGCGCAGCGTGGCCTACGACGTGCTGCGCGAGATCCTCCGCGAGGCGCGCCAGTTCACGCCGCGCGAGTTCCGCATCGTGTCGTCACCCCAGGTGATCGAGCTGTTCCTCGACGAGGAAAGCCAGCATCTCGCCGGCCTGAGCGATTTTATAGGCAAGCCGATCTCGCTCCAGGCAGAGCCCGCAATGGGCCAGGGTCAGTACGACATAGTCTTGCTATAGCGCCACCAGCCGGCGCTCTGCCTACAGCGTTGGGTCCTGACCGGGTTGTGCGCCTCGTACTGCGAGGTTTTGAAGTCGGGCATAGAGGCCGTCCAACGCCATCAACTGGGCATGGCTGCCTTGCTCGGCAATGCGGCCGTGGTCCATGACGACGATGCGATCCGCGTGCTGAATCGTCGACAGGCGATGGGCGACGATCAAGGTCGTGCGGCCTTGCATCAGGCGCTGCAGGGCCTCCTGCACGAGTCGTTCGGATTCGGTATCGAGCGCCGAAGTCGCCTCATCCAGCAGCAGGATCGGCGCGTTCTTGTAAAGGGCCCGCGCGATCGCGAGGCGCTGGCGCTGGCCGCCCGAGAGCTGGGTCGCGTTGTGGCCGAGCACTGTATCGATGCCGTTCGGCAGGCTGTCGACATGCACCGTCAGGTTGGCGGCCGCGACGCATTCGTCGACGCGGTCTCGATCGATCTCTGCGCCGAGCGCAACGTTGGCCGCCAGGGTGTCGTTGAGCATCACGACGTCCTGGCTCACCATCGCGAACTGCGCACGCAGGCTCTTGAGTTGCCATTGGCCGATGTCGTGGCCATCGAGCAGCACCTGGCCTGCACTCGGCAGCACGAAACGCGGCAGCAGGTTGACCAGCGTGGTCTTGCCCGATCCGGACGGGCCGACGAAGGCGACGGTCTCGCCGGGATCGATCGTCAGATCGACGTCGTCGAGCGCGCGCGCCTCGTCCTCGCCGCGGTAGTTGACGCGCACCTTGCGCAACTCGATGCGACCCTCGGCGCGTTGCGCCTCGTAGCGGCCCTGGGGTTCGGCGCCGACGCTGTCGACCAGTTCGAGCCCGCGCTCGAGTGCCGCAAGTCCGCGCGTGATCGGGTTCGCCATGTCGGCGAGCCTGCGGATCGGCGCGATCAACATCAGCATCGCCGCGATGTAGGCGACGAAGCCACCGACAGTCAGCCCCTGCTCGTTGCTCTGCCAGAGCGCAATCACGACCACCACCGACAGCGCGACGGCGGCAAGCAGCTGCGTGAGCGGTGTCATTGCAGCCGACGCGATGGTCGACTTGACCGCCAGTCGGTTGAGACTGTGGCTCAGGCGCTCGAAGCGGTCGGTCTGGCTTGCCTCGGCGTTGTGCAGCCTGACCACCCGGTGCGCCAGGACGTTCTCCTCGACCACGTAAGCGAGTTCATCTGTGGCGATCTGGCCGAGCCGGGTCAAGTGATAGAGCCGCTTGGACAGCACCTTCATGATCCAGCCGACGCCGGGCACAAGCACGCCGACGATCAGCGTGAGCTTCCAGTTCAGATAGAGCAGATAGAACAGCAGCGCAATCAGCGTCAAGCCGTCGCGCGAAAGGCCCAGCAGAGCTTGAACCAGCAGCATGCCGCCGGTCTGTACTTCATACACAACCGTGTTCGACAGCGTGCTGGCCGACTGCCGCGAGAACAGGGCAAGTTCGGCTGCAAGGAGTTTCTGGAACAGCATGCGCCGAAGCCGCTGCATGCCCTCGTTGGCTATTCGCGCGAGTGCATATTGCGAAATGAACTGTGCGAGCCCACGCACTGCGAAGAGCAGGATCATCGCCACGGGGACGATCCACAACGCGAGTTGCCCGCGCGTGAACCCGCGATCGAGCAGCGGTTTCACAAGCGCAGGCATCAGCGGCTCGGTCAGGGCGGCAATGAGAGCGGTGAAGAATCCGACAGACCACCAGCGGCGCGAGCCACCAAACCAGGTCATCAGGCGCGCGAGTCGTCGCGTCAACGGGGGGCGCGCTACTTCGGCGACGGGGGAGGGCTGCATGGCGGCGCATTCTACGGGCGCGTCTTGTGTAGGACCGGGGCGAATTCATACACGTTTTGTGACGCCGTGACCATTGCAATGTGTACCATGTGAGATCTTTCCGTCCGAGACAAGAAACTAAATCCTCGGAACCCTCTCCGAACTGCATGAAAAAGCCGTTGCAAGACTTTCCCCCAGCCCCTTCTTCATCGTTCTTCGCTCGCCGCGCCTTGATTGCGGCCCTTGCCGCCTCCCCAGTACTGCCTTCATTCGCCCAGTTTCGGGTCGAGGTGTCGGGTGTTGGCGTGACGCAGTTGCCGATCGCGCTCGCCCCGTTCAAGGGGGAGGACGGTTCGCCGCAGAAGATTTCCGCGATCGTCCAGGCCGACCTCGAGCGCAGCGGGCAGTTCCGCGGCGTCGATGCCTCCGGGCAGTCCCTGGATGAAAGTTCCCGTCCCGACCTGAGCCTGTGGCGTCAGCGCACGGCTGACTCGTTGGTCGTGGGCAGCGTCAACAAACTCGCCGATGGCCGCTACGACGTGCGCTTCCGTCTCTGGGATGTGGTGCGCGGTCAGGACCTCGGTGGCCAGAGCTATACCGTGCCGCAGGGAGACCTACGCCTTGCGTCGCACCGGATCGCGGACTATGTCTATGAAAAGCTGACCGGCGAGAAGGGCATCTTCTCGACACGCATCGCCTATATCACCAAGGGCGGTAGCCGCCACACGCTGTGGGTGGCCGACGCAGACGGCGAGAACGCCCAAGCCGCGCTGGCCAGCCCGGAGCCGATCATTTCCCCGCGCTGGTCGCCCAACGGTACTCAACTCGCGTACGTATCCTTCGAATCTCGCAAGCCGGTGGTGTACGTGCACAACGTGGCCAGCGGTCAGCGGCGCCTCGTCGCCAACTTCAAGGGCAACAATAGCGCGCCGGCGTGGTCGCCCGATGGCAGCACGCTCGCCGTCACCTTGAGCCGCGACGGCGTCTCGCAGATCTACACCATCCCGTCGAGCGGCGGCGAACCGAGACGCCTCACGCAAAGCCCCAGCATCGACACCGATCAGGTGTATTCGGCGGACGGCAGCTCGATCTACTTTGTGAGTGATCGCGGCGGTGCTCCGCAGATCTACAAGATGGGCGCCAGCGGCGGCAACCCGACTCGGGTGACTTTCAGCGGCACCTACAACATTTCTCCGGCAATCAGCGGCGATGGCCGGTGGTTGGCCTACATCTCGCGCGTGGGGGGCGGGTTCAAACTCCACGTGATGGAATTGGCGACGGGCAACGTGCAGGCAATCACCGACACGACCGCCGATGAGCGTCCCAGTTTCGCGCCGAACAGCAAGCTCGTCGTCTACGCCACACGGCTGCAAGGCCGCGAAGCGCTGATGACCACGACGCTGGACGGAAAAATAAAAGCTCGCCTGGCGGGACAGGCCGGAGACATCCGCGAACCGGACTGGGGTCCGTTTCAAAAGCAATGATTAACTTGAGGAGTTCGAAAATGTTGAAACGTACGATTTATTCGTTGGCCATCGTGGCGCTGATTGCGGGTTGCTCGTCGGGCACGAAGCTCAACGACACGCCGGTGGTCGACCGCAATGCAGGGCAGGGCTCGGGTGGGGCGGCCAGTGGCGTCGCACCGGTCAGCATCGACCCGAATGCGCAGACCGCGCAGGGCCCGGTCGGCGTTGCACGAATCATCTACTTCGACTTCGACAGCTACACCGTCAAGCCTGAGTTCCAGCAACTCATTGACGGCCATGCGCGCTTCCTCAAGGCGAACCCGAATCGTCGCATCTCCATCGAAGGGCACACCGACGAACGCGGTGGTCGCGAATACAACCTGGCGCTGGGCCAGAAACGTTCCGAAGCCGTGCGTCGCTCGCTGGTGCTCCTGGGTGTTTCCGACAGCCAGATCGAAGCTGTGAGCTTCGGCAAGGAAAAGCCGGCGGCCCAAGGCTCGGGTGAGGATGCCTGGGCGCAAAACCGTCGCGCTGAAATCACCTACCGTTGATCATGCGCGGTGTTTCATTGCGAGGGGCTGCCCTCGCAGCCGCTTTGATGTGCGCCTCTCTCGGTGCGCAGGCTGCGCTGTTCGAGGACGATGAGGCGCGTCGCGCCATCCTCGACCTGCGGCAGCGCGTCGAAGCCATGCGCTTGCAGAGTGAGCAACGGCAGAACGACGAAAACGCCCAATTGCGCCGCAGCCTGCTCGATCTGCAAAACCAGATCGAGCAGATGCGCGGCGAATTGGCGCGCATGACCGGACAGAACGAACAACTCACGCGAACGCTGACTGAAATGCAGCAGCGTCAGACGGAAGTCGACGACAAGCTCAAGAAGAACGAGCCCTCGAAGGTGGCCGTCGATGGTCGCGAGTTCACGGCCGATCCGCGCGAGAAGGCCGACTTCGATGCGGCATTGGGCATCTTCAGGGCTGGCCAGTTCGCGCAGGCGCAGACGGCGTTTGCCGAGTTCGTCAAACGTTATCCGCAAAGCGGCTACAACGCGTCCGCGCTGTTCTGGCTCGGCAATGCGCAGTACGCGACACGCAACTACAACGAGGCTATCGCCAACTTCAGGTCCATGCTGTCGCTGGCACCTGATCACGCGAAGGCGCCTGAAGCCGTGTTGTCCATCGCCAACTGCCAGATCGAACTGAAGGACACGCGTGCGGCGCGCCGCACGCTGGAAGATCTGACCAAGGCCTATCCGCAGTCGGAAGCTGCACAGGCAGGGCGCGAGCGCCTCTCGCGCCTTCGCTAACGTCGGCTGGATCTTGTCGAGCACTGTTGTTTCTCCCGTCGCCAAGACGGACGACGCCGATCTGGCCCGCCGCTTCGGCGGGCTTGAGCGTCTCTACGGCGTGGCAGGGGCGGCGGCCATTCGCGATGCGCACGTGCTGGTCGCTGGCATCGGCGGCGTCGGCTCGTGGGCCGTCGAAGCGCTGGCGCGAAGCGGAGTGGGGCGACTGACACTGGTCGATCTCGATCACATCGCTGAATCCAACATCAACCGGCAGATCCATGCGCTGGATGCCACCGTGGGTCAAGCCAAGGTCGAGGCGATGCGCGACCGGATCGCGCAGATCAATCCCGCCTGCAAGGTGCTTGCGCTCGACGAGTTCGTGGAGCCGGGCAATTGGCACCAGCTGCTTGCCACGGCACAAGCAGCGAACGGCCCGGCTACTGCGGTCATCGATGCTTGCGACCAGGTGCGCGCCAAGGTGGCCATGGCTGCATGGGCACGCGAGGCAGGTGCCGGCTTCATCACGGTGGGGGCGGCGGGCGGCAAGCGCCTGGCGCACAAGGTCGACATCGATGACCTCGCACTGGTCACCCACGATCCCTTGCTTGCACAGCTTCGCCAGCGTCTGCGCAAGGAGCATGGCGCTCCGCGCGAGGGCCGCAAGATCGGCGTGAACTGCGTCTTCAGCCGCGAAAGCGTCGCGCCACCCGACGCTTCATGCGCAGTGGAGGGCGATGGCTCGCTCAACTGCCACGGCTACGGATCCGTGGTGAGCGTGACCGCCACCTTCGGACAATGTGCTGCAGGCTGGATTCTCGACAGGATTGCCCGAGAAGCCACGCTATAATCTCAGGCTTTGCCGGATTCAATGCCGGTGAAGATCAGGTCAAAGAAATTGGTATTGGGACGTTAGCTCAGTTGGTAGAGCAGCGGACTTTTAATCCGTTGGTCACTGGTTCGAATCCAGTACGTCCTACCAGAAACCACGCGCCAGCACTAGAAAGCCTGCTACAAAAACAGTAGCGGGCTTTTTATTTTCCGGCTCCGTATCCACTTTTTCGCCTGATGGCCCGAAGTCTGAACCGGTAGTCGCCTTTGCGCAGCGCCTACAACGCCAAGGGCTTTTTTGAGAAGCACACTGTATCGGCCCAGGGCAGAAATTCTCAACGGGAAATGGAAGTTTCCGGAGACACAGCCAGCCCAGTAGTTGGCGAAAAGTTGCAGTCCGGGCTCGCGCCATTGCGGCCTACCTTCGCAGTGACGTATCTGTTGACCGGTGACTGGCTCGTGTCAGGTGCGGTGGCGCTCATCGAGCCATGCGTGAACACCGTGGCGTTTTACTTCCACGAGCTCTTCTGGGCGACGCGCAAGGAGCGGCAGGAGGCTGGGCTCGCTCCGCTTACCGCGTGATCGGCACCCTCGCGGTCGTCTTCGCCCGCCATTGAGGACATTCCCGGCAAGCTCCACGTGGGCCGCTCAGTCCACCACAGCGTCGGCCCGCCGGAGCAAGGAATGCGGGATGATGACCCCGAGATCGTTCGCCGACTTGCGATTGATCACCAACTTGAAAAGTGTCGGCTGCTCTATCGGAAGATCTCCAGCCTTTTCGCCCCGCAGAATGCGCGCAATTTGCTTGGCTGATTGACGCCACATACCGGAGATTTTCCGCCCGTACGACATGAGACCGCCGGCGTCTGGCACCTCGCGGAATGCGAACATCGACGGCAGCCGCCTCGATGGTGCCGTCGTTGCGGGGCGCGTGTCCGGTGCCGTTGGTGGCGGACATCCCGAAGGCCTAGTCCAAGTTCAACTCGATCACGCCGGTAGCGGTGTTCGTCACGACCGATCGATTGCTGGCCTGCTCGAACAGGCCGCCGCCCTGAAGAGTGTTCAGCGTGATGCGCCCTGCATTGATCAGGCTGTTGCCTTTGCTGTTAGAGGCCAGCATGCCGGCGGCGAGGTCGCCCGAGATGGTGATCGTCCCCCCGAACTCGTTGTGCAGGACGTTGTTGGCTCCGACGGCGACAAAGCTCAGCGCGTTGAACCCGTTCGTCGCGAGCGTTCCGAAGTTGCGAAGCGTGGCGTTCTCGCCCAGAGCGACCACGCCGATGGTGCTGGCTATCGGCTCGATGGGTCAATGGGGCGAGGCGTTGGCGACCCGAGTGGCCTGTGTGCGGCCTCCCGCCGCAGCCCCAGTCTTTTCTATCATCCTCCTTCGCGATTGCGCAAGCGAAGGTACAGATTTCGTGGGCCTGTGCCCCTCGGGGCAAAGGCCCGATCCTATCTGTGCATTACTTTTGGAACTTGGTTGGCTGAACTTGCGTTGCGATTTTCGATCTTCTATGCACGATCAAGATCGGCGCTTGATCCGCCACAATTTCCGTTCTGCCTCTTGAAGCCCATGCAACTCAACACTTTCTCCATCCTTCCGGTCGTCTTCGCAATTGCCGCGGGCGCTCTGGTTCCCAATTCGGTGTCCTTTGCGGCCTCCCACGCCACCAAGCATGCAACCCAAAAGAAGCCCACGCCCGACGCGCCTGCCCCCACGCCGTTAGCTGGACAGACCGCTGTTGCCGGCGGGACCCCGGCGATCGCCGCCAAGGCATGGTTGCTGATGGACTTCGACTCTGGCGAGGTGCTCGCCTCGGCCAACCCCGACGAACCGCTGCCGCCGGCGTCACTGACCAAGATGATGACCAGTTTCCTGGTCGAACAGGCACTTCGCTCGGGCAAGCTCAAGAAGGACGACCTTGTTTCGGTCAGTCAGACTGCCTGGTGCCGCGGCTCGAGCACTGAGTCATGCATGTACCTGCCGCTGAACAGCCAGGCCACGGTGGTCGACATCCTGCGCGGCATCATCATCCAGTCGGGCAACGACGCGTCCAAGGCAATCGCCGAGCATATGGCCGGCTCCGAAGAGGGCTTCGCCAAGCTCATGAATGCCGAAGCCAAGCGCCTCGGGATGACGCACACGAATTTTGTGAACGCGACGGGCCTGCCCGACCCGGAGCACAAGGCGTCTGCGCGGGACCTCGCGATCCTGGCGCGTGCGATCATCCGCGACAGTTCCGACTACTACCCGATCTACGCCGAGCGCGAATTCAAGTACAACGGCATCAAGCAGGGAAATCGCAATGCCCTGCTCTATACCGATCCAACGGTTGACGGATTGAAGACCGGCCACACCCAGGAGGCCGGCTACTGTCTCGTCACTTCGTCCAAACGCAACGGGATGCGCCTGATCACGGTGATCCTCAACACCAACAGCGCGCAGGCCCGTGCCGACCAGACGCGTACGTTGCTCGGGTGGGGCTTCGGCAACTTCGAGAAGGCCACTCCCATTCAGCCGAACACGGTCGTCACGACGGCCAAGGTCAACTTTGGCAAGGCTGATACTGTTGCTGCGGCTCTGGGATCGCCATGGACGGTGACCGTGCCGCGCGGCCAGCAAGTGCAGACTTCGGTGCAGGTCAAGCCTGACCTGGAGGCACCGGTGGCAAAGGGTGCGGTGATCGGGAAGGTGGTCGCGAGTTCAAACGGCAAGCCGGTGGGAGAAGCGCCGCTGATCGCGCAGGCCGATGTGGAACGCGCAGGCTTCATGCTGCGCACGTGGCAACGCGTGGCCAAGTTGTTTGGCAAGTGAAGCACGCATGGCGCAAGGCCATTGCACCCTGGTTGCAGGTGCTGTTCAAACCCGGCGGCCTTAGATGCATGCTGGCGCGGTAACTGACCGGAGATGGCCAGTTTTGCCCTGAGCAACTGAGCAGCAGGTAGAGCGGGTCAGCGCTTCTTCGTAGCGGCCTTCTTCGCCGCCATCTTCCTGGCAGCCGGCTTCCGCCGCGCGGCCGCGCCGGCCTTCCGCAGGACGGCCTCCCAGGCCAGGCAGGCCCAGCGTGCCGCTTCTTCGCGGTCTTCGTAGATTTCGGGCGGCGCTTCTACGTACGAGGTCGGTGTCAGCTTGCCCGAGCGCATGTACTCGAAGGGTGCGAGCCCTTTCGCCTCGAACTGAGCCCGGCTCTCCTCGTCGGTCTTGAGGTACAGGCGCTCGCCGCTCACTAGGCCGAACATGCGCCCCTCGTGGAAGATGCCGTGGCCTCCGAACATGGGGCGGGCCGACACGCGGCCGAAGCGCTCGAACACTTCGGGAAGTTCCTCGGCCAGCCTCAACGTGCCCACAGCTCACTATCGAGGTCCTCGGGACCCCAACCCTCACTTTGTTCAGGTGTGAAATCACGGGAGGCAATCTCATGGATGGCCGTGAAACGAACGCGGAGCAGCGCAGGTTCATCACCGACACCGAATCGACGAATTCTCATGAAAATCCTTGTGCCGACTTGAGATGGACCGAGAGTCTGTCACATCCGCTCTGCATCGCGACCGGCCGTGAACTCACGATTCGCGATTCGGATGTTGCTGCGACCGACCTGGCTTTGGAGAAAGGGGATGACCTCGTCAATGGGCAGTTGGTCCCCGACTTTCCGATGAACTTCTATCAGCACCTTGGGACGCCTCGCTCCACAAACTGCTCCAAAAGCACGACTTGCGCCCGGTCCTGCATGAGAAGGCCATGTTCGTCAACGAGGTTGGTCCACTCCGTCGCGCAGCGACAGAGCCAGGTTGCCGCGCTGAACATGCTTGGGCGGCGCCAACCTTTTGACATCAGCCCGTTCTTCTGGAGCCAGCACTACGACGTTGCCATTCAGTACGTGGGTCATGCCGAATGCTGGGACGCGATCCAAAAGCGGCTGCGCGCGGCGGCAGTATCAGCCGGCCTGACGGGGGTCTTCTGTCCGATGAACTTGCCCTTGTTCCTTGGCTCGCAGCGACACGTCGACTAGGCGCCGGCAGGCGGTGTCTACCAGCCGGTGTGGCGGCCACTGGAGGAACGCATCACGATGCGAAGAAGGTCGCGCAGCCAATGTCGGGTCAGACTGAACTCGAACCTTCGGCGAACTCGCGGCCGGGTGCCTGGCAACGACATTGAAGAGATAGCGGCGCCAGGAACGTCGCTCCGGGCGATCCAAATGGATACCGACTTGTTCAGGTCTTGCGCCAACGTTGGCAAAGAGGCCGCAGTTCGCGGGGCAGGTCGGCGCTGACCGTCTTCGGGAGGGCTAATCCGGAACGAACTTCGCCTTGAACTTCGCAACGTCATCCGCCTGTTCCAGGGTCACGAGTTGGCCCATCTTGCCGTCAGAGAGTCGGCAGGCGGCGAATAGGCTGTAGCGGCCCCTCAGGCCATAACTCGGGAGGTCGATAAGCGCGTATGGCTGCGGCACGAACACTTGGTGTTCGAACACTACCCGGTGCACGTTACGTGGCGAGGGGAAGAGCTTGTAGTCGGTGGTCTCGAAGGACCTTGCAGTAGCCATTTCGCAATTCTCGCTCCAATGACGGTTGCATGCCTTGGTCAATGCGAGAAAGGCGCTAGCCGACTCCCTCCGGTGCAGGGCTCCAGGAGATTCGACATGTCGAATGTCGTCAAGGAGTTCATCAAGAGAGGTCCGGTTGTGGCCCGACTCTAGCCGGTCGTGGCTGCGAGTGTTCGCGCCTGTAGCGGAAATTCGACCTTATTGCCAGTTTCGCGCAGCCACCGGAAGCTGCTCGCTCGCAAACCTGCGCGAACGGGCCTTCGCGTTAGCGCTGGCATCAGGCCGCCGTAGCCGGCGGGGCGGGAATCGAGATGACGTTCGAGACGCAGCTCGGGTTGTTGGTGGCAGGTGTCTTGAAGCCGCAACTTCCGTATAGGGAACGAAGCCGCCAAGTCGCTTCGAACATCCGTTTTCCCAAGGCCGCCACTTCCGCAAAGGCCCCATTGCGGCTGTACGGATTTCCCCGAAGCGGGCGTTCAACTTCGGGAGGCTGTGAGGGCTCTTGCGGCACGAGATTGTTGACCGCAGCGTGGTCAGTGCGCACGCGCTTCGCAAGCCGAAAGCGTGCTGCTCGTGGGCAGGCGTACGACTTCACTCTGGTCTGGCTCCTTTGTAGACTGTGTTCATGGCCGCAATGCTTTTCAACTCGGACCGTCACGAACCGCTTGTCCCCGACGCCTGGGACGAAGCAATTGCTCGTAGGAAGATTGAGCAAATTGTTGACGACGCGGACGCTCGGTTCTCCCCAGAACTGCTCTGGCCGACCCACCCCAACGACAGTTCAGAGTGCGCGCCTTCTTACATGCTTTACTGGGGTGCATGCGGCGTGTTGTGGGCCCTTCGCTATTTGGAGGTTCGGGGCGCCTGCCGCCTGAAGAGAGACTACGCCCCCTACGTGAAATCGCTCCTCGAGCCCAATCGAAAGCAAATGGGCCACGAGGCCGGGAAGCCATTTGGCAGCTACCTCATGGGAGACACGGGCATTCAGCTGCTACAGCAGTGGCATGCACCTTCTAGCGAGACATGCTCCGAACTCATCAAACTTGTGGAGGCGACGCGCGACCATCCCGCGCGAGAACTGATGTGGGGTGCGCCAGGCACACTCTTGGCCTCCCTGTTCCTGCATCAGCAGACGGGCGATGCCGTCTGGTCGGAGCTCTACCGTACGACGGCCCAGCAGCTTTGGTCGCAGCTTCACTGGTCAGTAGAACATGGCTGTCACTACTGGACGCAGGACTTGTATGGCAAGACCTACACATTCTTGGATGCGATTCACGGGTTCGTGGCAACGGCTGCCGTTCTTATCAATGGACGACATCTCCTCACTCCTGCGGCTTGGTCCGAATGGCAGGAGTGCATCGCCAACACCGTACGCCAGACGGTCGAGTGCGACCGGGGTAGAGCAAACTGGCGCGCGAGACTCGACGGCTCACCCCTCAGCGAGTCGCCCGGTCTTGTCCAGTTTTGCCACGGTGCACCGGGATTCGTGATTTGTCTCGCGGACTTCCCGTCGGATAGCCTCGATGACCTGCTTGTGGCTGGCGGGGAGACCACTTGGAGCGCGGGTCCACTGCGCAAGGGGTCTAACTTGTGCCATGGCACCGGGGGCAACGGCTACGCATTCTTGAAGCTGTATCGGCGTTTTGGCGGAAGCATGTGGCTGGAACGGGCTCGGGCTTTCGCCATGCACGGTATCCACCAGACTGAACGCGACCTCGCCCAGTTTGGCCAATTGCGCTATTCGTTGTGGACGGGGGACCTGGGTTTTGCGGTGTATCTCTTGGACTGCATCGAAGGTACGGACCGATTTCCGACGCTTGACGTCTTCTTTGAGAGCTAGTGCCCGAACACCTTGGGCAGTCAGACTTTCATGAGAAGCCCATGTCAGTGGCTCGCTGGGGGCATGTAGAGACGCTGCCTGCACCCGGAGCTCGTGCGGAATCGCTAGCCCCGACGCATCCGCGGTCATTCGATTGATGACCAGATCGATTTTCATGGGCTGCTGGATGGGCAGATCCCCTGGCCTCTCGCCCTTGTAAATCTGTCGAAACCGGCTCGCTCTTGATCACCTCTATATTTCCAGTATGATGGAAATATGGAAGAAAATGATGCTGTTCGATCGCTTGCTGCATTGGCTCAAGGCGCTCGCCTGAGGGTATTCCGTGCTCTGGTGATCGCCGGCCACCAAGGCATGACACCCGGCGTGATGGCTGAGGGATCCGGCATCCCGCCCGCAACGCTGTCTTTCCATCTTAAAGAGCTGATGAACGCAGGCCTGGTAAGCCAGGAGCGCCAAGGCCGCAAGCTCATCTATCGGGCCTCGTTCGACCGAATGAATGCGTTGCTGGGCTATCTCGCCGAGAACTGCTGCCAGGGCGAGGCATGCGCCGTGGACGCGGCAACCACCTGTTCGTGCTGAAGGAAGCTATCGATGAAACGATTACATGTGCACCTGAAGGTGCAAGACCTGCCGGCAACCTGAGACGCGACATGAGCGAAACCCAACCGATCAACGTGCTGTTTCTCTGCACCCACAATTCGGCGCGGAGCATCCTGGCCGAGGCGACCCTGAATCACTTGGCTGATGGGCGCTTCAAAGCCTTTTCGGCCGGCAGCAGCCCCCGTGAGAACCAGCAGCCCAATCCGATGGCGCTGGACATTCTGCACAAGGCCGGCATCTCGACCGAGGGACTGCACAGCAAGAGCTGGGATGAGTTCGGCAAGCCTGACGCCCCGCACATGGACCTTGTCATCACCGTGTGCGACAACGCTGCGGGCGAGGTGTGCCCGTATTGGCCGGGGCAACCGGCGACTGCGCACTGGGGCTATGCGGACCCTTCGGAGGTCGAGGGCTCGCCGGAGCAGAAGCTGGACGCCTTTCGCTTGACGCTGCATGCCATCCGGCGCCGCCTGGAGTTGCTCGTGAACCTGCCGCTGGCCAGTGTGGACAAGTTGATGCTCCAGACGCAGGCGCGAGAGCTGGCCGGGAAGTCATGACGCTCTGGCGCAAGGCGCTGGCCGAGCTGCTGGGCACGGCCGGTTTGCTGTGCGCAGTCGTGGGCTCGGGCATCATGGCCGAGCGCCTTGCAGGGGGCAACGTGGCCATTGCGCTGCTCGCCAACACGCTGGTCACGGTGTTCGCGCTCTACGTTTTGATCGAGGTGCTTGGCCCGGTCAGTGGTGCGCACTTCAACCCGGCCGTCAGCGCCGTCATGACGCTGCGCCGCGAACTACCCGTGGCGAGCCTGGGCGTCTATCTGGCAGCTCAGTTGACAGGCGCGCTGTTGGGCGCCTGGCTGGCCAACGCCATGTTCGACCTGAGTGTGCTCCAGTGGAGTGCCAAGGTGCGTAGCGGCTGGGGGCAATGGCTGGCTGAACTGGTGGCGACATCGGGCCTGGTGCTGGTGATCCTCCGTGCGCCGGCAGGCAAGGTCGCGCAGTTGGTGGCCTGCTACATCGGCGCGGCCTACTGGTTCACGTCCAGCACCTCCTTCGCCAATCCGGCGGCGGTGTTCGGGCGCATGTTCAGCGACAGCTTTGCCGGGATCGCCCCTGCCAGTGCAACGGGCTTCGTGGTGGCCGAATTGATCGGCGCCGCAGTCGGTTTTTCCGTCTATCGATTGTTGCCCCCGGCTTCGGCCTAGGTTCGTCATTTTCGGCCCCCGCGCCTATTGCCGCCCGGGCTGCGCTTGGCGCAGTTGGTCGCCATTTATCTTCTCACCGAGACGTCGCATTACCCACCGGGTTCTATCGGCAGCTGGTGACATCGCTCCGAGATCGATAGCCACTCGCCGCTCGTCGACATACCTGATGGCCGCTGAACCGAGCAAGGTGGGCACAAGGTCGGCATGCATCGCCTTGGCTTCATGGTTGGCACGGAGCCGTTCCCAACGCGCGGAGTTGCTGGCGCGCCATTCATCGCTCGCCCACATTACGGCCGGGACTGTCGTGTCCCAGCGGGTCGGATCTTTCAGCGCGTGCTGAAAAAGCTTTCGTCCGTCGTCAAGCAGGTTCTCGCCATGGTCAGCCGTGTACATCACGAAGGACGAGCCGCCCGCCTGCGCTGCCTCCGAGATCACAGCATCGACGAATCGGAGGGATTCGGCCACAGCGTTGTCGTAGGCGCGGATGAAATCCGGCAGGGTGGAATCATCTGGGAGTTCAGAAAGTTTCGAGCAGTCGGCCTGAAAAGCAGCTGTTGCAGGCTCATAGCGATCGCAGTACGAAAAGTGTGCGCCGTAGGTATGCACCACGATCAATTTCTTGGGCGCGTTCTGCGCGAACGCCAATCTGAGCGATGGCAGAAGGCTTTCTCGATCGGTCCTCTTTATCGTTACGAACATGTCGGTGTTGGCGTCAGGCCATGCAATGCCTCTTTCCTGGACGGCAATCCAATAGGTGTGAAATCCAGCTTCCTCGAAAGCCTTCATGAACGTTGCGTCCTTGCTGACCCGAAATGCACCGCCAGGCATTTCGCGCGAGATGAGCAGAGGGACCGACGTATGCGTGCTGCTGGATCCGGACGTCACATCGCAATAGATGATCGCGTCTTGATGGCTGATGCCGACCTGCTTTTGGCCTCCGCATGCGCCGAGCCGGTCGGCACGCACTGATTCCCCGATGATGAGGATGTATGTCTCAGTCTGCGGGTGAAGTCCTGGCAACTGCGAGGCGCCCCAACTCGCGGACGCCGAACGAGGGTTGGTGGGCGCATAGGGCAACGCCGTCGAGATGAAGTCGTCACGGCCGATCGCAGAAGCCGCGGCCACGGAAATCACATTCAGCGGCCACGCGCGCAGCACGGTGTCATGAAAGACGGCGCCACATGTGACTGCGGCGAAAGTGATTGCCGCAAGGGTGGCCGAAGGCCACTTCCCGCGCCCCGTCCGGGCTGACGGAGTGCGAAACAACACCCAGATCGGCATGGCGAGCAGGACCGCGGTCAGGGCTATCCAGTGGGCATGAGGCTGAATTACTGGCCACGCTTCGTGTGGGTCCGGCCGAATCAAGGCCGCCTCGAGGAGGTTGACATCGCGTAGCAGGTCAGCCCCCACGGCTAGAACGCCGAACAGCGCCGGGACGTATGTGAGGACCAGGAATACTCGAAGCCCTAGGATCGCCCGAAGTAAGCCAAAGAACACTGCGGTTGCGGCAAGGAGGTAGGCGGCTCCAAGATCACGGACGTGCGTGGATGAAAAGATCGTCAGGGCCGGGATCAGCAGGATCGCGCCCCACACATAGTCGATCAGACTGACGACGCCGTGCTGTCTGTTTGCCGTTGACGCAGATGCTGCATGCGCCTCCCGGGGATCGCTATGTTGCTCCATGACCTTCTACGCGGATAACGGCATTCTGGCCAAGATGCCTGGCGACCTGATCGCTCGCGGTAGAAGACATTGCCGTCGGCAGGGGCTGGCCAGCCTGAGAAGATGTCTGTACTGACACGAGACCGGCCAGTTGACCATTAGTCGGGCTTGATCTTAGCCTTGGCAATGACAGGCTTCCAGCGCTGCTGCTCTGATTCGATGAAGCGCGCGAACTCGGCGGCCGTGCTGCCGACCGCTATCGCGGCCTCTGACTCGAAGAGCTTCAATGCCGCCGGCTCCTTGACGGCACGCGCTGCGGCCGCCGAGAGTTTATCGGCGTGTGCCTGAGGCAATGACGCTGGCGCAAGAAGCCCATACCACTGCGTCATTTCGAAGCCGGGGTAGCCCTGCTCGGCCACTGTCGGGACATCGGGCAATTGCGCCAGCCGCTGGCTCGTTCCTGTGGCAATGCAGCGCACCTTTCCCGATTTGATGAACGCCATCACGGCCGGTGCGCCGACCGCGGCGGCATCCACGCGACCGCCCATCAAATCGGTGAGTTGGGGCCCGGTGCCTCGGTACGCGACGTGAAGAATGTTGGTGTCGCTCAGCATCTTCAGGTATTCAAAGGCGAGGTGGCCCGCGCTGCCGTTGCCAGCGGAGCCGTAGTTCAACTCGCCTGGCTTGGATTTGGCCAAGGCTATGAACTCCTTGAGATTTTTGGCGGGCAGATCGGGGCGCACGACGTACAGGCTTGGCACTTTCGAGAGCAGCGAGATCGGCCTGAACGCCTTTTCCGGGTCGTAAGGCAACTTGGGAAAGATGTAAGGATTGACCGCGATGGTGCCGATGTGGCCGAGCACTAGCGTGTGCTGGTCTTCGGCGCGAGCCACTTCGCTCATTGCGACATTGCCGGCACCCCCGGGCTTGTTGTCGACATAGACGCTCTGGCCCAGTAGCTTGGTCAGCTCTGCAGCGGTGGCACGGGCCACGATTTCCGAACTTCCGCCCGGTGCGAAGGGCACTACCAGGCGGATCGATCTGCTCGGCCAAGCGGCCTGGGCCCTTGCCGCCAGTGGCAACATCGCCGCGGCAGGCAACGCGGCGCCCAGGCACAGGGCGCTGCGACGGGTCAAACGAAAAGTGTTCATGGTGATTCTCCTTGGTTGATCTCAGGCGACGCGGACCGGCACGGCGGCGGTTGCCACTGGAAGGGATGCAGCCGTATCGCGCGCTTGGCTGCGGCCCATCCAGAGGACGATCGCGGCGCCCGTTCCCGTCAGAACCGCGAGCGGCAGCAGCGCCAGGGGATAGCTCCCGGTCGCGTCCTTGATGGCGCCCAGCATCCATGTGGCGCCCGAGGTGCCGATGTGGGCCAGTGTGTTGATGGCGGCGATGCCGGCTGCCGCGCTGCCTGCCGAAAGCCATTCGGTCGATAGCGCCCAGAACGGACCCTTGATCGAGTAGGTGCCCACGAGAACGAAGGTCAGCAGGACCATCGTGGCGGCCAGCGAGCCGGCGGTGAGCTGTGTCGCCAGCAGGCAGGCGGAGGTCAGGGCCAAGGGCAATGCCGTGTTCCAGATGCGCTCGCCCGACTTGTCGGCGCGGCGGCCCCACAGCACCATGATGACGGACGCCACGGCGAAGGGAATGCCGTTCATCAGGCCCGTCTCCATGGTGGTGAGTCCGAGGGACTTCAGTATCTGCGGCTGCCACAGCGAGAGCGCGTTGCTGGTGGCAGAGCTACCGGCGTACACGACCGCGAGCGCCAGCACGTACTTGTTCTTCAGGATCTGCAGCACCGACATGTGGGCGACGGGCTTGGCCTCCTGCTTTTCGGACTCCAACCGGGCGTTGAGCCAGTCGCGCTGTTCACCGGTCAACCATTTCGCGTTGTCGGGGCGATTCGGCAGGATGAAGAAGACCATGACGCCCAGCACCACGGCAGGAATCGCCTCCAGGATGAAGAGCCATTGCCAGCCGCGCAATCCCAGCCAGCCATCGGTGCCCAACAGGGCGGCCGAGATCGGAGAGCCAAGCAGGCTCGAGATCGGGATCGCCACCATGAACGTGGCCACGATGCGGCCGCGGTACTGCTTGGGGAACCAATAGGTCAGGTACAGGATGACGCCCGGAAAGAACCCGGCTTCGGCAGCCCCCAGGAGGAACCGGCCCAGGTAGAACGAGTACGGGCCGACGGCGAACGCGGCCAGTGCTCCGACGATGCCCCAGGTGACCATGATCCGCGCGATCCACAGCCGCGCACCGAATTTCTGCAGCGCGAGGTTGCTGGGGATCTCGAACAGGATGTAGGCAATGAAGAACAGGCTGCCGCCCAGCCCGAACATCGCCTGCGAGAGGCCCAGGTCCTTGTTCATCTGCAGTGCCGCGAAGCCGGCGTTGACGCGGTCCACGTAGGCGATGAAGTAGCAGAGCATCAGGAAAGGCAGGATGCGCAGGGCGACCCGCCGCATGGTGGCTTTCTCCAGGGCCGATTTTTCAGCGGGCTGCGACGCGAGGGAATGGGTGTTCATCGAAGTTCTCCAGACGTGGGTCACATTACGAAGGAACACGACGCCTCGGGCGTGCGGGTGTCCATGTTCCGGCCGCGGTTGAGGTGGTCGTCGATCTCGGCGGCGGCGCCGATCATTCGGCCGTAGAGGAAGACGGTGAACGCGGCGGCCTCCAGGTCGCGCTCGGTCAGCGCGCCGGCCTTGTAGTCCTTCCACAGCAGCGCCAGCAGCAGGGCCGCGATGACGGCATCGACGTTGACGCAGAAGACGTAGGGCGTGGCACCGTTGGCATAGAGCGCCTGCACCAGTTCGAGGTAGTAGGCGTGGAAGACGTTGTAATCACCCTGCTGCGCCATGTAGCTGGCGATGAAGCGCTCGCGCGGGTCGTGGTTGACCGGCTTGCCCTTGAACACGGGGTGATGCACGCCCGGCAAGGCCCGCACCTCGCTGCCCAGTTCCTTCGCTGCGCGCTTGTCGGCCTTGTAGGTCTTGGCGAAGGCGGCCGCCATGGCCTTGAGGTCGAGGCCGTGCGCGGGGTCGGTCGGATCGGCCAGGCCGCTGGACTTGAACTGCTCCAGCAGGAAGGCCATGCCTTCGAAGCCATTGCCGCCATGGCTGTAGCCCGTGTGGGTTAGGAAGCCGGCCATGGCCTTGTTGATCTGGACGCGGCCCGGCGTCTGTGGGCCGTCCGCCGCAACGGCGCCTTTCGCACCCTGAGCTGAGATGGAGCCCGGACCGTTGGAGATCAACAGGCCGATCAGCATCTGCAGAGGCCGCGATTCGTCTTCGCTGGGCTTCTTGCCGGTGATGGCCAGGAAGCACAGGTCGGCCATGGTCCAGTGGCCGAAGCGTTCTTCGCGCGCGATGCCGCACAGGGAGCCCGCCTGGTGCTGGTCGCCCGGGATCGATGCGCCGACCATCACGCCATAGAGGCGCAGGTACCACGGCAAGGTTTCGGCGGTGAGACGACTGATGCGCTTGCGCACCAGTGGACCCCAAGCGATCGTCGTGGCGATGGCTGCCAGCAGCGCGTCGCGTGACGGCGGGCCGTCCAGCGCCTGTACGAAACGCAGGAAAACCGACTTGGCCCCGCGTTGACGCACGGCTTCGAGCATCGCGGCCGGGCGCGGGTCGCCGATCTCATCCGGTCCGGCCATGAAGAGTTCGCGCACGGCCGGATCGACCGAAAGGTGTCTGAAGTCGAAGCTCTCGTCGTGTCCATCCTTCAGGCCTGAACCGGCGAACAACTCGATCAGCGCGCGACTGCAGGCGAGCGTGCGACTCACGCGACGCGGTCCGACGATGGCGACCGCCGCAGCCATCACGGTGTTCGGCGAATTGCCGGCATCGCGCGCCGCATCGGCGGCCACGAGGATCGGATCGCCCACCAGGTTCACTTCGGCCGCGACGGCGATGTCGAGCAGTGCCCGGTCGTTCGGACCTGCGACCTCGTGCACCAGGGGCAGCGCGAAGTTGGCTTGCAGCGGTTCGAGCGCGAGTTCGAGCACGGACTTGCCATGTACCGACGTCACCTGCGTCTTCGAATCCATCACCGAGGCACCCGAGCGGTCCTTCATGTTCTGCCGCGCGATGACGGCACCCACCTGCGCGCCGAGTTCCGCGATCTGCGCCGCGTAGGGTTCAGGCGCGGTGACCGGGTCCAGTGCCAGGGCGGAGGGCAGGGCGATGCCCTGGTCATTGGCCATCCACGGCTTGAGGACGAGGCTGCCGCGTGGCGCGAAGTCGGGCTTGGCGTCGCTCAATTTCATGACGGCGGTCAGCGCCGCGGGAATGTGCGCGATGTTGGTCACCACCGCGCCCTTGCGCGAGACGATGGGGTTCTCGGGCGTGTACAGGCCGTCCACGCCGAAGGCCTCCATGAACCAGCGCTCCTTGTCCTCGGCGCGGTCGCCCGAGCCTGCCATGGCGCCGGCGTGCCCGACGGCGCGGGTGAGCTTGGATTTCCACCGTCCCACCACGCAGGCCACCACGGGCTTGCCGAATTCCAGATCCTGCTCGTAGTAGCCGCCGGGCTCGGCGTAGAGCACGGCGGCGCGGGAGCGCCCGTCGTTGCGAAACGCATGCGCGAAGTCGCGCGCGGCGTAGTGGATGTAGACGTCCTTGCCCGACGAGACCAGCGTGGTCGTGCCCCAGCCTTCGGTGGAGAGGTATTGCGCGATCGTGCTGGTGAAGCCGCCGGAATTCGAGAAGATGGCCACGGTGCCCTGCAGCAGCGATTCCTCCGGATGGTCGCCGCCCAGTGCGCCGCCGATGCGCGTGCGGCTCCACGAGTCGGCCACGCCCAGGCAGTTGCCGCCGATGATGTCCACGCCGCGCTGCTGCGCCATGGCGCGGATCTCGCGTGCGTCGTGCACCGCGATCTTCTCCGTGATGATGACGATCTTCTTCAACTCAGGATTCACGCGGATGAGTTCGGCCACGCCGTCGCGCACGCCCGAAGGCGGCAGGTACACGACGCCGGTGTTGAAGACATGACCGGCATCCAGTCCCTCGCGCACGTTGTTGAACACGGGGATGTCGCCGATGGCGGTCTTGAGGGATTGGCCGCTGCGTCCCGGCGAGGTGCCGAACACCACGTTGCCGCCCGAGAACACATGGCTGGTGGGCGTGACCTGGCGCGACTCGCCGCCCAGGATGTTGAGCACGCAGACGCGGTCGCCGCGTGTGGCCAGGTCCGCGAGCGAATGGATGCCGAGGTAGTAAGGCGAAGAGGACGACGCCCCGTTGGCTTGGTTGTGCATGACGTGGTTCCTCTCAGCGGGCGGTGGTGTCAGGGGTGGTGTGGGGGGTGGAAGGCGTGATGCCCAGGTGCGCGGCGATCTGCGCGCGCCCTTCGGCCTTCATCCATTCATCGACCTTCTTCGCGTAGTTCACGACCTCGGAGATCGCACTGTCGAACCCGAAGAAGCGGTAGGGCACGCCGAGCGCATCGCAGGCCTCTGCCAAGGCCCCGAAGCCGCGCACCAGGTTCGGCCCGCCGCGCCCGACCACCACGTACAGCGGTGTCGGTCCGTGCTCGGAGAAGTGCTCGCGCAGTGCGTCGCCCATCGCACGCAGCGTCTCGTGGATGTCGGTGTTGTTCGACTTGCCGCCGATAATGAACAGCACGTTCGACTGACGCAGGAAGTGGCGGTAGCAGATGCGCGCGACCTCTTTCATCTTTTCGTAGGGCGGGTTGCCGCCGAAGTCCGACGAAATGCTGGCGGCTTCGCCCAGCACTTCGGTCACGAGGCTGTTGGCGCCGCCGCCGAAGGTGGGCGCGAGGATGGTGCCCTTTTCGTTGATGACGAAGACGTCCGACTGGCCCTGGTGCGTGCGCAGCTCGTTGACTTCCTGTTCGAAGGCAGAGACGTCGGCTGCGAAGAGATGGTCGGGCAGGCCCAGGCGCGCCACCCGCGGGTCGTCCCGGTCGAAGCCGCACTTGAAGTCGCAGGCCACGGGCGTGAGGCGGCCGCTCTTGTCCGCCCGCATGCGGATCGGGTTCAGCTCCAGCGTCGTCATGCCGTAGTGATGCATCAGCTCCCAAAGCTTGGGCAGGTGCTGCACGAGCGGAGAGATGACTTCGCGCGGCGCGCCGATGTCGGTCAGCGCGTTGGCAATGACGAAGGCCTTCAGGCCCGTGAGTGCATCGAAGGGAACGGTGCGGATCTCGTCCTTGCCCAGTTCCTCGATGTCGACTCCGCCCTTGTGCGTGATGGTGATGGTGGGTGCGCGAAAGCGCGTGTCGTCGGTGATCGAAAAGTAGATCTCATGCTCGGCCGGCACGCCGCCTTCGAAGGTGACACCGTTGGCCTTGGCCACCGCATTGCCGTGCCGGTGCTCCGCAAAGTACAGGCGCTCCTTCTCGGCCAGCGCGGTCTTCAGGTCGCTGGCCTTGCCAATCAGACCCGACTTGCCTTTCTTGCCCACACCGCCACGAAAGAGCGGCTTGATGAAGACCTGTCCGTGACGCTTGATGAGGTCCTGGATCTGGCCTTCGGAAGCATCCGGCCCGAGCACGTCGGAAGTGGGGAACTCCACGTGTTCGAGCAGTTTGGCGCCATGCAGCATGCCGGTGAGTTGCATAAGAGAGCTCCTTTGAAGTTGAGAAAGACAAAGCTCCGCCCGGGCCGGTGCTGGGCAGCACCGGTCGATGGCGATCAGGGGATGTGGTTGTGGTTGCCGCCTGCTACTTGGCGACCTTGAGGCCGAAGTCTTCGGCCACCTTGCGATAACTGCCCACGCTGCGCTTCACGTAGGCATCGAGTTCGGGACCCGTCATCGAGAACGCGTACAAGCCGCGTTCGCTGCGCAGTTGCTCGTAGGGCTTGCTGGCGAGCATTCGGGTGAACACATCGACCCAGGCCTTGTAGTCCGCGTCGCTGACCTTCGGGCCGACGTAGAAGCCGCGGACGATCGGCCAGACCAGGTCAAAACCCGCTTCGCGCGCCGTCGGCACCTGGGCCAGTTGGCCGGGCAGGCGCTGCTCCGACATCACCGCCAGCACGCGGATCGGTGCGCCGGCCGCGAGGCGCGTTGCCGTCTCGGAGGCGTCGCCCGTGTACACCTGCACATGGTGGCCCTGCAGCGCGGTCAGCGCCTCGCCTCCGCCCTCGAAGGCGACCAGGCGCATGTTGCGATGGTGGACGCCCGCTGCACGGGCGGTCATGGCGGCCTTGATCCAGTCCTGGCTGCCGAAGGTGCCGCCGGCACCGAACACGATCTTGGACGGATCGGCCTTGATCGCGGCCATCAGGTCCTTGAGCGTCTTGAACGGCGAGCTGTCGGCCACGATCACCACGCCGTAGTCGGCCGCCACGCCCGCGACCCAGCGCACATCGGACGCGTCGTGGGGGCCGAACTTGCCCTGCGCGATGTTCAGGAGCGAACCGCTGGAGAAGGCCACCAGCGTCTCCGCCTCGGCGGGCCGCTGCGTCACGAAGGCATTGAAGGCGAGAGCGCCGATGCCGCCAGGCAGGTAGCTGACGCGCATCGGCGCCTGGATGTACCGGCCTTCCAGCAAGCCGGCCTGCGCGAGCTTGCAGGTCACGTCGAAACCTCCGCCCGGCTTGGCCCCGGCGACGCACTGGGTCTTGTCGAGGTCGAGCGCATGGGCTGGCATGAAGCCCGTGCAAAGCGCGAACAGCAGTGGCAGAAGGGGTATCTTGGCGTATCGCATCGGGGCGTGTCTCTTTTGGTGTGAGCCCACTGTATCGAGACGGCGCTTTCAGGCTGCTTTCAGAAAAAACGGCAAAACCTAGGTGAAAACCCGTGTCATTGCGTGATCGGGAGTTCGATGGACACCAGCAGTCCGCGACCGTCATTGCCGCTCGCCAGCCGCAGGCTGCCACCGTGGCGCTGGGCGATCGAGCGGACGATGGAGAGGCCAAGGCCGGAGCCAGGTAGCGTCATGTTGCTGGCCCGAAAGAAGCGCTCGCCGGCACGCGGCAGTTCATCCTCGGGGATGCCCGGCCCGGAGTCGATGACTTCGAGCATGGCGACGGCATTGCCCTGGCGCACGGCGACAGTGACTTCGCCGCCGCGCGGCGTGTAGCGGATCGCGTTGTGCAGCAGATTGGAGAGAGCCTCGCGCAGCAGGGCGGCATGGGCGAGCAGTTCGAGCTGCTCGCAAGCGCTGTCGAAGCCCAGGTCGATGCCGCTGTCGCGCGCCGCCGGCCACCAGTCGCGCGTGCTTTGCCGGGCCAATGCGACCAGGTCAATCGGCGCCAGATCCAGCTCGACGGCGTCGGTGCGCGCCAGGGACAGCATCTGGTTGGTCTGGCGCACGGCTTCGTCCAGTTGCGCCTTGACGGCCGTCAGGGCGTCTCGCATGCGCTCCGGATCGGGCTCGCGCAGCGCGTAGCCGACCTGTGTCGCGAGCGTGGCCAGCGGTGTGCGCAACTGATGCGACGCGTCGTCGATGAAGCGCCGGCGCGCTTCAGTGAGCGCGCGATTGCGAACGACGTGGTGGTTGATCGCGTCGACCAATGGACGAACGTCCGCCGGAATGTCCAGCGTGTCCAGCGGCGCGAGATCCTGCGGTGCGCGCGAGCGCACTTCGTCGTGCAAGCGCCGCAGGGGCTTCAGCGCCCAGCCGATGGCGACGGCCAGCAGCGCGCTGGCCAAAAGAATCAGCAGCAGGTCGCGCTGCACCGACTGCCATACGAGGCTGCGGGTGAAGGTGGTGCGCGAGCCCAGCGTCTCGGCCACCTGGATGATCACGCGCTGATCGCGCTGGCCTCCTCCAATGGGTTCGTTGAGCACGCGCGCATAGGTTCCCACGCGCACCGCTTCGTCGAAGTAGCGCGAATCCTCGAAGCGGGGCTGGCCGGTCACCAGGGGGGCCGTCGGTGCCGGCAAGTCTGCATTGCCGATCTCGACCAGCGAATCCTCGGTCGCGACGCGGTAGTAGACCTGCCCGCTCGCCGTGAGCTCGAAGAATTCGAGCATGCGGTAGGGCAGTTCGACTGACAGGCCACCGCTTTCCGTAGAGATGTTCGCATCGATGGCCTTGATGGCACCGAGCAGCGAGCGGTCATAGGCCGCATTGGCGGCGTCCAGGGACGTGCGCCATGTGAGCCAAAGCTCGGCCATGACGAGCAGCAGCATGCCGGGCAGCAGGACGAGCAGCAGCTTGCGCCGCAAGCTTGCTCCGTGCCAGGCCGCAAACGTCATGTGCCGGATTCGAGCACGTAGCCGAGGCCGCGCAGCGTGGTGACGCGCACCGGGCTGGCCTCGAGGCGCTTGCGCAGGCGATGCACCAGGACTTCGATCGCTTCCGGGCTCACGTCCTGCTCGTCGGAGAAGACCCGCTCGAGGATTTCCTGCTTGGACAGTGGCTGGCCGCTGTGCTGGATCAGGGTACGCAGCACGGCATGTTCGCGCGGCGTCAGCACCAGGCTTTCATGCCCGAGCACGAACTGCTTGGTGCCGGCGTCGTAGGCGAGGGGCCCGCAGGCAAATCTCGGATGGTCTCCACCGCGCGAGCGGCGAATGAGGGCGATCAGCCGGGCTTCCAGTTCGGCGAGCTCGAAAGGCTTGGCCAGAAAATCGTCGGCACCCTCGGTCAGGCTGCTCACGCGCTCCATGAGCGAGTCCCGCGCGGTGAGGATGAGGATGGGCATGCGCTGGTCGGCCGCACGAAGGTCTGCGAGCACTTCGTGGCCGCCCAAGCCCGGCAGGCCCAGGTCGAGGATCAATGCGTCGTAGCGCGTGTCCTTGACGGCGCGTCGCACCATTCGCCCATCGGCCACCCAATCGACCCGGAAATCGCTTTGCTCCAGCGCGCGGGTCAGCCAGGTTGCCAGACCTGCTTCGTCTTCAGCCAACAGGATGCGCATGGCAATGAATCCGGATCTGATTGAGCCAACATTGTGCATCGCACGTCGGAACACGACTGCCTCGGGAGATGCCGGTCGAGCATGCGGAAGCTTGTCGCCGACAGTTCCAATTCGAGGTCCAAGATCGAACGCGTGCTCCTGACTGTTCGCGTCCCATTTGCGAACTTCCTTTTGCAGGTAGCTGCGAAATCGGCCACGCCCGGCCCCGTCAGCCGTGAGACAAGAGGACTTCCGTTGGTGGACGCCATTTAGTGCGCAGCCCTATCATCAGCCCATGAATGCTTCGCGCCTCCTCGTCATCCTCTCATTGACCACAACCGCCCAGTTCTCACTTGCGGCGGATGATCCAGTGAACCGATGCAAAGGCCCCGACGGCCGCATTACCTTGACGGAGCGACCTTGCGGAGATCCCGCGACTGAGCGAAGCATTCAAGAGCCAGCAAGAATCGCCGTCGAGAAGATCCAGGCCGAGGACATCTTCCGCGCACGAGAAATGGCGAAGCGGGACGGCACCCCTAGCGATACGTCAGGGGTCACAGATAGCCGCGAACTTTCAAGGGCAAGCTTGGCCGATCCCGCTCGATAGTCTTGTCCACCGGCCGTGCGCCGCAAGCCTCCCGATCCCAAGCGCATCGCGGGCAGGAATCACGAGATTTGCGTGGCTGAGGAATACCCGCCCCCAACATCGAAGGCCCCATCAAGGATCTGGACGTGCTGAACACCAGCGCGGCGCTACTACGGCAAATACAACTCCGCCGTTGCCAGAGAGGTGGAGTCGTTGGCCCCCCCCACGAGCAGCACATGGCCATTCGGCAACAGGGTCGCGGTGTGGAAGTAGCGTGCGGCGATCATGGCGCCAGTGGCCGTCCACGAGCCGCTGACAGGGTCGTAGAGATCCATCGTGGCCTGCGTGATGTCGCTGCTGTTGTAGCCCCCCGCGGCCAGTACCTGGCCATCGATCTGGAGGGCGGCCGCGGTGGCACCGGTGCGGCCGGTGCTCATGGAGCCGGTGGCCGTCCAGGCGCTGGAGGAGGGGTTGTAGCGCTCCGCCGAAGCGAGAGAGCCACCGCCTGCGTTGCCGCCGTTTCCTCCCGCCACCAGCACCGTTCCGTCCGGCAGCAGGGTGGCGGTATGGGTCAGGCGAGCGGCGAGTAAGGGTGCGGTCGGCGTCCACTGGGCGGTGGCAGGGTCGTAGAGCTCCGCCGCGGCGAGGGGGCTGCCGTTCGTTCCTCCCGCGACCAGCACCCGGCCATCCGTCAGCAGGGTGGCGGTGAACACGCTACGAGCGGTGTTCATGGGGCCGGCGGTTGCCGCCCAGCGGCCGGTGGCGGGATCGTACAACTCTGCCGTAGCGAGATAGCCGCCGTTGGTTCCTCCTGCTACCAGAACCTGGCCATTCGGCAACAGGGTCGCCGTGTGGCCGCTGCGCGCCACGCTCATGGCGCTGGTTGGCGTCCACAGGCCGGTGGCGGGGTCGTAGAGCTCCACCGAGGCGCGGAATGCGCCGTCGAGGTCCTCTCCTCCCGCGACCAGTACCCGGCCATTCGGCAGCAAGGTCGCGGTGTGGAAGAAGCGAGTTGCGCTCATCGAGGCGGTTTCCGTCCACAGGTCGGTGCCCGGCTCGTACAGTGCCGCCGATGCCAGGGTGCTGTTGTCGTTGTGTCCCCCTGCGACCAGTACCTTGCCCATCGTCAGCAGGGTCGCGGTGTGGTTGGTGCGTGCAGTGTCCATGGAGCTGATGGGCACATCCGTGCCGGCGAGCACCACCTGGATGTTCACCGTCGCGGAGACCGATCCCGCCGCATTGCTGCCCGTCACCGTGTAGTTGGCCGCAGTGTTTGCGTCGTGCGGCGTGCCGGAGATGACACCGGTGGAGGCATCGATGCTCAATCCGAGGGGCAGCGTCGGCGTCACGGCGAAGGCATCGATCGGGCCTCCGGTGCTGTGCGGCATGTTGGGCGTGATGGGCTTGCCCGTGGCGTACAGGGCCTTCGGTTCCTGGTAGTTCAGCGAGGTGGGCGCCACGCCGGGCGGCTGGCGGACCTCGATCTGCAGCACAGTGCTGGTCGAGCCGGCGCTGTTGCTGGCGGTCGCCGTGAAGCTCGCCGGTGCGGCGAGCCGGTTGGGCGTGCCGGAGATGACGCCGGTGAGGGGGTCGATCACGAGGCCGTCGGGCAGCGCGGGCTGCACCGTGAAGCTGCTGACATCACCGCCCTCCACGGAGGGGTGGTTCGGCGGGATGGGCTGGCCGATGGTGTAGATGGCATCCTGGTTTTCGAAACCCAGATTCGCAGGGGGCTCTGCCCTGGCCTTGACCGCGATCAGCAGGCCGGTCGTGACCGAGCCCGCGAAGTTGCTGCCGGTGACCGCGTAGAAGGCCGGCGCGGCCACCACCCGCGGCGTGCCGCTGATGATTCCGGTCCTCGGGTCGATCTGGAGCCCGTCGGGCAATGCCGGATCAACGGCATAGCGAAGAATCACGCCGCCGCTGTGGCTGGGGGCGTTCGGTTTGATCGGACTGCCCACCACGTAGACGACTGCATTGCGCTCGTAGTGCAACCCTGCGGGGGGCAAGATCGTGACCGGGAAGAAGCCTCCTCCGCCATCGCCGCCGCCGCATGCACCCATGCACAGCAGGGCCAGGATGCTCAGGCTCCATGCCAGGAGGCGCAAGGCGCCTGACCAAGATGTCGTCTTCATTGCCGACCCCTTCCCTCGCCAGAGGGCCGGCAGTATGCAGCCGGGTACTAGCGGCTGTCCACTCCATTGCCGCGCTGCCAAGCGCGGAACGAAGGGTGTGCGCCGCACTAAGCGTGACGCAGCATCTTCAGCTGACTGATTGCGGAGCCCAGGCCGCCGGGTGTCGCCACCCCTCCGTAAGACGCCCTTTGCACAGACCGGCGCCATGACTTGAACCAATCTTGGAGCAAGCTGGTCAGTTCAGTTGCGTTCTTTGGCGGCATGGGAGCAGGTTCTGATGCGTCCTCTCGTACGAAGTTGAACGAGCCCAAGAATTTCTCAACAACCGGCGCGATGTCCGCTTCGCCAGGTGCTTCCATTGCTGCAACTTTCGCGGCTCTATTCACGTCATACCGCCTTGCGGTTTCGGGCAGGTTTGCTTCGTTCAAGAGCGGCGTTACTACCTCAGCAACCGCCTTGACGTGGAGCGTCACCAACTCTGTGAGCCTGTCCAGCGCGAACGTGAGCCCCTCCCATGGCTTCTCGCGAGCTGTGCTAACGCGGTTGAAGATGGACTCAATCGACTCTTTCGCCAGCTTGAGCAGCCCAACTGAGCTGGCTCCTTGAATGACAGGACACGGTCCATCGCTTATCTTTGAAGATAGGAGTAGGACTGTGAGTACGAATAGGAATACGGATACCGTCGAAGTGATCATGAAGGACCAGCGCCGCAGGCGCTGGTCCCTCGC